>JAKIUH010000130.1 GCA_021647685.1 Bacteroidales bacterium | reverse complement strand
GATTTAATAAGCTTTGTTTTGCTGTTTTTATCTAATTTTTCCAATCCGTGAACAAAATTACCCTCCTTATCAGCAATTAATGCATATAACTTTACTTCATTTGGGAAATTACTTTCATCAACCGCAAATACTTCAAAATTAAGTTTTGTGTTTTCTTCCAAATCTTTATAGTCCACAATTGCATGAATGTATTTTCTACGCCTTTCAACTGTCATCGTTCTTTCTTCACGCTTTATTTCTTTTCCATGATAATAAACAATCATTATATACTTCCTGTCTGCATAAGGAACAACCTTTGCTTTTCCCATATTTGAAAGCTTTTTGCTTAAGCCTTCAATACCTACTGTAAACATGGGTTCAACATCCCAAACAATTTTAACAGGAACACCAACAAAAGCATTTTCCGGAACACTAAAAACTTTAACTGGTGATTTTATTTTTTTTATTTTCTTAGTTTCAGTGACTATGATTTTCCCTTTATTATCTCTTACGGTTATCGTATATTTTTTGTCGGTGTCTTGTGGAATTTTAACGGCTCCTTTTTGTTGGGTAATTATTTTTCCTGTTCCGGTGAGTTTTACAGAAAAACCTTCCTTAACATCCCAGAACATTGTAACAGGCATTCCTTCAAAAACAACTTCCGGCACCTTAAATTTTTTCAAAGGTGAGCGCACTTTTACTGAAAATGTTTTTTTCAAAGTATCACCGTTTTCTTTAAATATTTGCAAGTAATAAGTAGTATCTTTTAGTGCAACAAATGTGAATTCATCTTTTGGTTTAAATTTTTTATCTATTCCATTAATTTTTACATAATTACAATACTTATATTGCCATTTAATGCTTGTGGTATCATACAAAAACGGATTGTGTTCTCCTTTCAGATATTCAATATTTTTAATAGCTACATTGAGTTCTTTTTCAACAGGAATGTTGTTTTTGTTAAATGCTTTTAACTTGATTATAGTTGTTGTATCCAACATTAATTTTATTTTCCCTTCGGGTGGCAGTTTTTGCTCAATATTTTCAATCAATACATAGTCTGTATTTTCTGTTTTCCAATAAAGTTCAGTGCTGTCTCTATCATTATTGTATTGATTAACTGTATTAAAATGTGTAATTTGGGGCTGGATTACTTCAATCCAAACTCCTTTTCTGTATTTTTTATTTTTTTTTGATGTAAAAACTTCAAGTTTATAGCTTTTTGATTTTTCCGGCTTAACAAATACACTTCCTTGCGGTTCAAGATTTTCTGCAAGGTTTTTAATATTTATTGTTTTAATTTTTTTAATGTTTTGAACCTGCCAAGTCAGCTGTACACTATCGCCAAGTTCAATTTTTTTAATATTTGCTTTAAATTTTAATTGGGCAAATAATTGATTTGCAGTAAATACAAATAACAGAATGAAGAGTAAATTTTTCATGACAATATTTTTTTGTTTTCCTATTAATGCAGAAAACAAAAAAAGGTAACCCTTATTTTAAACTTCAATTCAAACCACTGGTCTTCTGAACTCTACTGCAATGCTATGAATTTACAATATGCTCTGCTGCTGTTTTAGCTGTTAGAACACATGTTCCGAGAAAAGTACCTTCCAAAGCACGCAACCCGTGAGAGCCGCCACCTCCAAAACCTGCTGCCTCACCTGCTGCATACAAACCTTTAATGATTTTTTGATTACCGGTTTCATCGGGTTTTTGCAATACACGACTGTGTAAATCGGTTTGAATACCGCCCAAACTTTTACGCGATACAATAAATTCTCTGATGGCAATTAAAGGATAGGCTTTTTTATCATTTATTTTTTGAAATTTACAGGTTCGCACCTTATCGCCACGATATTGGCGGGCATGTGCAATACGGCGCAATTGTTCATCGTTATGAAATTTTTTACCGCGTGCAATGTTCCTGTCATAATCTTCAATTGTTTTACGCAAAATAGCAACATCTACCGATGCATCACCGGTAAGCTGGTTCATTTTTTCGGCTAATTCTTCAATTGAATAAGCAATAATAAAATCCTCCGAATGTTTTTCCAATTCTTTATAAAAATCTTTATTACCGAGTAATAATGAACTTAAAAATTTCAGAATTTTCTTTTCTTTAATACCATCATTAAATTCTGAACCGGAAACAGCCAATTCTTTTAAAGCAATTTTTTTGTTTAACACTTGCCATGAATACTTTTTTTCTTGCTCACAAATTTTTGTTACTAAATAGCGCGTATCATAAGCAGTAATCAAAGGCAAAGGTCCTATTCGTTCACCTTTGTGATTTAGCCATAAAGCTGATTTTGGCGGTACAAGGCTCAATCCATGATTTGCTCTTTTCGGACGAAAATGACGAATACCGGCAGCATAATTCCACATTTTGTCTAAATGGGTAATGTTTGCTCCAATTTTTTCACTTGCTTCATGCATATCGCCCAAGGCAAATTGATGCGAGCCGTTAAGAATAACATCGGGCGGGCTGCCCCAATCTTTATGCCAATACTTTCGTACTTTTTCCATACTGCCGTTTATACCGCCTGTGGCAATTATTACCGAAGGCGCCAACACTTTTAGTATTTCCCCGTTTTTTTCGTTACGAACTTCCAATCCTTCAATTTCTCCACCGTTGGTAATTAGGTTTTCCACTTTGTGCTCAAAAAAGCACTGAAGTAAATGAACGTTTTTATGTTTTTTTAAATACTCAATCAATGCAGTGATTAATCCGTAACCGGTACCCCAAACCATGTGAAAGCGTGGTACGGAGTTACCCGGTTTGAACAATCCGCGCTCAACCCAATGCACGACCGGAAAATAACTGACTTTTTTGGAGGTCAGCCATTGATAAACTTTTTCGGTTGAGTTTATGAATTTTTCTGCCCAGAGCGCACCCCACGATTGCTCGTCTTCAAACTCAGCAAAAGAAAACCAATCTGTTTTAGCAAGGTTTTTATTGTCTTTGATACCACTTCTTTTTTGTTGGGGAGAATTCACATAAAACATTCCGCCAAAAGATTCTTTGGCTAATCCGCCAAAATTTTCTTCTTTATCACGGTCAAAAATTAGTACGGTTTTATTGTGTTCAATGAGTTCAATGGCTGCAACAATACCGGCAATTCCACCTCCGGCAATGAGTACGTCGGCTTTTAGTTCTTTCATATTATTAGTTAGTTTTTTATTTTGAGGCGTTAAATTATAAAAAATGCTTATTAACCGGAAATTATCTTATTAAACCATAAAGGACTTAAGGTTAAATTAAAAACAAAAGTCCTGTGCAACTTAACAATTAAATATTTGTCAAATCAATAAAATGATGCTAATTTTAACATCACTATTATTATTCAAATAAAACAAACAACTATGTTTAAATCAGAAGTATATAAAAACCGCCGCAGTGAATTAATGAAAAAAATGCAAGGCGGGCTCATTTTTTTTCCCGGAAATAAAGAAGTATCTTTTAACTATCCCGCAAATACCTACCATTTTCGTCAGGACAGCAATTTTTTATATTTTTTCGGTTTAAATCAGCCGGATTTAGCTGCCATTCTTGATACCGACACGGGCAAAGAATATATTTTTGGCAATGATGTGGATATGGACGATATTATTTGGATGGGACCACAGCCAAGCATTAAAGAACGTGCAGCGCAATGCGGACTTGATAATACCCTAGCTTTATCAGAACTTAGCGGCTTTTTGCAAAATGCCAAAAGCAAAGGACAAAATATTCATATTTTACCGGTATATAGAGGAGATACAACTGTACAAATTGCCGATTTATTGAACATACATCATTCAGAAGTAAAAAATTTAGTATCGAAAGAATTGATAAAAGCTGTAGTTGCTTTACGCGAGATTAAAGATAAATATGAAATTGCAGAAATTGAAAAAGCTGTGGATACTGCTTATAAAATGCATACTACCTCAATGAAAATGGCAATGCCCGGAATAATTGAACAAGAAATTGCCGGTGTGGTTGAAGGAATTGCCATTTCCGGTGGAGGTCCCGTTTCATTTCCGGTTATATTAAGTGTTCATGGCGAAACATTACATAATCACCACCACAATAATATTTTGCAAATAGGGCAAATGATGGTTACCGATGCAGGTTGTGAAACATCAATGGGTTATGCCAGTGATATAACACGCACGGTTCCTGTGGGCGGAAAATTTGATACACGCCAAAAATCTATTTATGAAATTGTACTTAAAGCCAATCAAGAAGTCATTAAACAATGTAAACCCGATATTTTTTATCGAGACATGCATTTTCTGGCAGCCAAAACCATAGTAAACGGATTAAAAGAGCTGGGCTTAATGAAAGGCGACACCGACGAAGCGGTTGCAGCCGGTGCACACGCACTGTTTATGCCTCATGGACTAGGTCATCAAATGGGCTTGGATGTACACGATATGGAAGGCTTGGGCGAAGATTATGTAGGTTATGATGATGAAGTAAAACGCAGCAATCAATTTGGTTTGGCATTTTTGCGTATGGCTAAACGTTTAAAGCCGGGTATGGTTATGACTGATGAACCGGGTATTTATTTTATTCCCGCATTAATCGACCTTTGGAAAAGAGAAGGCAAACATACCGATTTTATTAATTACGATAAATTGGAAACTTATAAAGATTTTGGAGGTATCCGTATCGAGGATGATTTATTGATTACCGAAAACGGATGTCGTGTATTGGGTAAGCCTATTCCAAAAACGATTGAAGAGATTGAAGAAACAATGAACGACTAATTTTTTTTCTTTTTTTTCACCGCAAAGGCATGGATTCTTGCTTTTGCGGTGTTTTTTATCGGTTTAGCTAAAAATTTTGTTTTTTTCAACAGCTTCTTTTGATGAAACGGCATAGCAATAAAGGCATAAATAACTGCAAGTATTGTATGTGCCAATATCTTTGCTATAAATGCATCCGCAATATTTTCGTTGCCCTTTGTCTTTTAATTTTTTAGTTCCTAAATACGGCTTAATAAAATTCATTAGTACTTTATCTTTTGGAAATAAACGGATGATTAATTCGTCATCAATACATTTGTTATGGGTAATTCCGTAAGCGGATAAATCAATTTTTTGTGCACAAGTGCTTATCTTTAATTTGTATTTTTGTAATTGTTCGGCAAGTTGTTGGGAAAATTTATGTTTTTCATTATCAGATAATGCTATGTGGTCAACTTGTGCTTTTCTAAATTTATTTTGTACTTTTCTGTAGCTGAAATCGGCAAAAGAAAATACCATTTTTTCAGTAAAAGGAAACAGCCGGCGGGCAATGTTTTCAATACGGTTTATCAGCTCTTCAGAAGTTTCGTTTTTTAATAAAATAACAGGGTCAAAACGCCAAATTACTTTTTCTTTTCCAATTTTATCCGATAATTTGATGAATGATTCTATTCGTTTTTCAAGGGATGGTACATAAGGCTCCAGATTGTGTTTTTTGTAATCGTTTAAAGTAAATTGAAAATAATAATGGATGTTTTTTTCGTCTAATTCATCAAGATAAGGCAATATTGCTTCGGCAAATTTTGTCCAAAAAACGATTAAACGTGTATTTTTAAATGAAATTAATTCTTTTTTACCGTTAAACGGATTTTTTTTGTATAAATATCCTTTTCTGAATTGCTTCATAAATTCTTTTGCATAAAAAGCAGGAATATCTGTTGCGCGGCTTGCTGATATAATTACGGGAGCGGTAGCTTTTAAACTTTTTTCTTGAAGCTTGATATTTACTTTTTTCCAAATCATTCAAAATACGGTTTGTAAACAAATGATAAAATTATAAAAATTAGATATATTTTGTTGTGTTGGTGTGTTTTTTGATAGGAAAGTTTAAGTTTTGTTTGTTTGAATAATTCTAAAATCAAAAATATAAACATGTGAAAGTAAAAAAACTAATCGGTAAAAAGTGTTATTTATCCCCCATTAATATTGAAGATTACGATCAGTATTACAGGTGGCTAAACGAATCGGAAACCACTATTTATTTATCCATTTTTCATGAAATAATTGCTCGTCATCACGAAAAAGAGCTTTTAGATAAGCTGATTCGTACTGAAAACGGTAATTATATGATGGCAATTGTTGAGAAAGAAACGAATAAACTACTTGGAAATTGTGGTTTGTTAAATGTTGATTTGATTAATCGTAATGCAGAATTTGGTATTTTTATCGGAGATAAAAAATATCGAGGCAAAGGAATTGGCGAAGAGGCTACCCGTTTAATTCTTGATTTTGGATTTAATGCCATTAATTTACATCATATTTGGTTAAGGGTTTTTTCTTTTAATAAAAATGCCATTGGTTTGTATAAGAAAATTGGTTTTAAAGTGATTGGAACCAAACGTGAATCGCGCATTATTGGCAATCAAAAGGTAGATGAGGTTTTAATGGATATATTACCTCACGAATTTGAGAGCCCTTATATTCAGCCTTTATTTGATCGGGTTAAAAAACGATTTGAATAAATTGAATGACCAATTGTGCTGTCTTATCATCTCTTATAAAAAAATAAATATATGGAAACATATGGTTTTTGGTCGGTTTTACCGCCTTTGTTGGCAATTGTTTTAGCTTTACGCACCAAACAGGTTTATATTGCTTTGGTTTTTGGTATTTGGCTGGGTTGGTTAATCATTAGCGATTGGAATTTATTGGCAGGAACAATTGCCACGATTGAGGCTTTTGTAGATGTTTTTAAATCTGCAGGGAACACGCGCACCATTATGTTTAGTGCCTTAGTAGGGGCTTTGCTTATTTTTATACAATATTCCGGCGGAGTAGAAGGTTTTATGCTTCGATTAAACAGGCTGTTAGACCAAATGGAAAAAAAACAAGCGGGAAAAAGCCGAGTAATGGTTCAATTATTGGCTTTTGCAACAGGAATTTTACTTTTTGTAGAAACCAGCATTAGTGCTTTAACCGTAGGCTCTTTATACCGTCCGGTTTTTGATAAATTAAAAATTCCGCGTGAAAAGCTTGCATATATTGCCGATTCCAGCTCTGCACCCACCTCAATACTCATACCTTTTAATGCTTGGGGTGCATTTATTATGGGCTTATTACTCACTCAGGGGATTGAACATCCTTTTTCGGCTATGTTTTCGGCTCTTTTGTATAATTTTTACCCACTTTTAACACTTTTACTGGTTTTTATCATTATTGTAAGCAAAAAAGATTTTGGGCCAATGCGTAAAGCCGAGAAACGTACCGCAGAAACCGGTAAATTAATGAATGATGATGCACGACCATTGGTATCAGACAGTATTACGGGTTTGCCCGCAAAGGAAGGAGTGAAACCCAGAGCTTTTAATATGATAATACCTTTACTGGTTATGGTGGGAATGATGCCGGTTACGCTTGCTTATACTGGCTGGGCAAATATAGAAAAATCCCATTCATTTGCCGATCATGTTTTTAAAGCAATCGGACAAGGTTCCGGCTCATCAGCAGTGCTTTATTCGGTTTTAACAGCCATATTGGTATCGGGAATTATGTACCGGATTCAAAAAATTATGCGCACACGAAAAATGGTTGAGCTTACATTAAAAGGCATAAGTGATTTAATGCCTTTAGCATTATTGATGATGCTTGCTTTTGCCATTAGTGCCGTATGCAATCAATTAGGCACGGGTGTTTTTGTCGCCGCTTGGTCAAAACAGTGGCTTTCGCCGGAGTTTTTGCCTTTTGTGATATTTTTAATTAGCTCGTTTATTGCTTTTTCTACCGGAACATCGTGGGGAACATTTGCCATTATGTTGCCTATTGCCATACCTATGGCAGAAGCCCATAGTTCAAATATTTATATTGCCATTGCTGCAGCTATTGGGGGCGGTGTGTTTGGTGACCATTGTTCACCTATTTCCGATACTACCATTATTTCTTCCATGGCATCAGCTTCTGACCATATCGATCATGTAAAAACACAATTACCCTATGCTTTATTGACCGGCGGAATTACTTCTATAATGTACTTGATACTGGGATTCCTTTTTTAATGGTTCGTTGAAAAATAATAGTAGGGTTTTTCCTTTATAAATTGTATTAAAAGTATATCGCTTAAATCCGCAAACTGTTTGGGATGCAGAGTGGTCTGCAGGCTTTGATTTTTTATTTATATGGCTGATTATTAATTGTTTTAATAATAAATTTGTGTTATATTAATAAACTATTCACTAAAACTATTTACGATGAAACACATTAACTTAATTTTTATTTTATTGATTTCTGTATTTTTTTCATCTTGCGATAAAGACGAAAATGTAGATCCTGACTTACCGGCTTGTAAATTGACAAAGGAAACTTTTGTTGTTGGAAACGACCAATCAAGTGTTACATATACCTATGATGATTCAGGGAGGCTGATTAAGCTCGTAGAAAAGGATGGGGCTTATTCACTTAGTTTAAATTTTAACTATAATGAAAAAGGGCAAATTATAGAAATTTACGGTATTGATAATGATGTTGAATTTAAAGGTACTTGTACTTGGGAAAACAATTTATGGAGTACTGTTTTTACGATGAAAGATGGTGATAATTGGATTGAAACCGAATGGAAACCGGTAGTTAAATTTAATGATAGCAACCAGATTATAGAGTATATGGATTATGAGAAAAATCAGACAGGAGCTTTTGAGTTATATAGAAAAGATGTATATACTTGGGAAAATGGTAATATAACTTCTACTGCCGTTACCATATATTCAACAGCTAAGAGAGTTACAAGAAAAATTTTGAAAAGAAAAAACAAGCAATTCCTTGCAGATTACAGTTACACAACTACTTATACTTACGATGATAAAAATAATGCTTACGCATCAGTTGGAATTATGAATGTTATATGGAATGAATTACCAGTTACAAAAAATAATGTTATAAAGGAAGAAATGAATTCAGCTCAAGGCTTTAATACTATTGAATATACCTATGAATACAATGATAAAGTATTTCCCGTAAAATTGACAAGCAGTAATATGGACGAAGGCAATTATATTGAATTTGAATATGAATGCAACTAATATTAATCGTGTTTAAGGTTTATATTGCTTAACAACTTAAAACCTTGTTTATAGATTATAGCACAGTTTGTACAATATTTCTCCCAAACTGTGCTATACCTTTAAAAATAGTTTACATTAACTTCAGAACCACTGTCTAGTGCTGCAATTTCAGAAAGTAAATTATTGGCAAGGCTGCTTGCACCTATTCTAAACAGTTTATTATTAAGCCAATCATTACCTAAAATGCCGGAAACAATTCCGTAGTATTCTATAGCTTGTTTACCGGTTGATATTCCACCGGCAGGTTTAAGACCTATTTTTTTATTGTTTACACGATAAAATTCTTTAATGGCTTGCGACATTACCCAAACCGCTTCTATTGTTGCTGCCGGCTGCATTTTTCCGGTTGAAGTTTTTATAAAATCAGCTCCGGCTTCCATAGCAATAATTGATGCATCCCAAATTTTTTGTGCATCTTCTAATACACCGCTTTCCAGAATTACTTTTAAATGTGCATTTTCGATGTTTTCTTTTATTTCTTTTATTTCCTGATATACCGTTTCGTAATCTCCACTTAAAAATGTTCCCAGCGAAATTACTATATCCACTTCGTTAGCACCGCTTAAAACAGCAGCCGTACTTTCAACAATTTTTACATCTAAAAAAGTTTGCGATGAAGGGAATCCTGCGGCAACTGATGCAATTCCAATATCAGCAGTTAGATTTTCTTTAACAGTTTGTACCAATGAAGGATAAACACAAATAGCGGCTACATTAGGCATATCGGTAAAAACCGCAGGGAATTTATTTACCTTTTCAGTCATTCCCTTTATTTTTGAAATGGTATCGGTTGAATTTAAACTGGTTAAGTCAATCAGGCTAAATATTTTTTTTAAATCTTCTGTATTGTAAAATTTTTTGCTTTCAACTTTTAGTTTGGCAATTTCAATATCAATTTGTCCAAAATCCGGACTTGTATATTTTTTTAAAATATCCATAATTTTCTGTTTAAAGATTTTTGCAAAATTAATAAACTATATTTGTATTTGTGTAGGGAAATCGTAATTTTAAATTTTAGAACTGACTTTTAAACAAGTTTGTCGTTATTTTTATGACGGTCAAAATCTCTTAAAGTTTTCTTTTTTAGATTTTTAAGTTGGTTTTTTATTGGAATGGCAATATTGCTATTTGGGCAAAAGCACCCTACTTTAACAGTAGCTTTAATTGGAATTGGATTATTTTTCTTTTCATTTACAGCCG
>JAKIUH010000129.1 GCA_021647685.1 Bacteroidales bacterium | reverse complement strand
AAGGAGTATTGTCCTGTTGCAATACCGTAACCGGCTGTACATAATGGTGGCATTAGTGCGGTTGCAATTGCTACCCCGGGTATTACATTTGTTTTTTCGCTACGCGAACCTGCAACTATTCCTGCTATACCACCAAAAATTGCAATTAATACATCAAGTATTGTCGGTTTAGTACGTGCTAATAGTTCTGGCGAAGCATCTTTTAAAGGGGTAATTAAAAAGTAGATGATTGATGTAATTAAACTGATAACTATTGCTATTCCAAAATTTTTCAACGAACGCAATAATGTGTCCCAGTCGTTTGTACCTACCGATAAACCTATTCCTAGAATTGGTCCCATTAAAGGGGATATTAACATTGCTCCGATTACTACCGGAATAGAGTTTACATTTAATCCTATAGAGGCAATAAAAATTGAAGCTACCAAAATCCAAACCGTAACCCCACGAAAAACCATATCTTTTTTTATTCCGTTAATGGTTCCTTCAACATCAGTGCCTTCACGAATGGATAATATTTCGATTAAGAATTTTTTTGTTACCCTTATTAATGATATAAAGTTATAGGCTATTGCTTTTTTGTGTTTGTTTTCTTTGGGTATATTGTTTTTTTCAAGTTCCATCATTTGTTTTTATTGATTTGAAAATTGAAATTTAGTGTATTTTTTTAAAAATTCCTAATTAACGATTATATTGTTGATTTTTTGTGTTTTATCTGTTTTGCTGTTTTTTGTTTTTTTTCGCTGGTTTGGTATTTATTAGTTAATTGGTTAATTGGTTAATTAGTTATTAGTTATTAGTTAATTGGTTATTAGTTAATTGGTTATTAGTTAATTGGTTAATTCATTAAATTATTGCATATTTAAGGTTTCAGCAGAATTTATCCCGCCTCATTTAGTGCTTGCTTGTTCGGTAATTAATTATTATCCGGCTTTGTCCAATGCTATTTTCAGAATAACTGACCCATAAATGTAAATCTATTGATTAATAGGCTGTACTAATCTATAGCAGGGATTTAAGATTGACCCTATCACAAGAGCTTAGTACACACATTGACAAAATACTTTTTATCTAACTTATGTATAAGGCTATATAAGAATTTGTGTCTTTGATTCCCTAACACCAAACATTTTTAATCCAATTTAACGACTTATTTAAAACACTTATCTTAAAGTTTTAACAGGCTGAAAGCCTTATTTATTCTATTGTCATGTCAAGCATGTTTTAGTCATACCAAGTTTTGTTCTTTTTGTATAGAATGGTATATTAGTTTGGATTTAAGAAGGAACCCTCTTTTGCACCAAAGGTACCGAATAACATAGCATCGGGCAAAGCCGATGATTATTAATTATCGCACAAGTAATCACCAAAGGTGCGGGATACAAATCTTTTTTATCCACAGTTTAACAGGATTTACACAGATTTTTACTTCGTAAAATTTATTTTTTGGAGTTCATTTCTATTCCTTTTGGCTCAGATGCTCTGAACTTCAACTTATACGACACAATATACTTGACATGACAATAGTTGTTCTGAATTTATTTTGGGCTTATCTTAATTCCTTACAGGTCTTTTGTTCTGTAATTTTTTTAAACAAATAGGCTCATTGAGCCTTAATAGCGATAACAATAATGCTTAGCCCAATATTGCACCTCGTATGAGGTGCTATAAATTATTAAGCGATTTTTTTATCGCTATTTCACATCTATGATGTGTTTAACTTTTACCCACCATGTTTTTAAAAAAAATCAAAGTAGCGATTATTTATTGTCATTTTTGATGATTGTTAATTGTGAAAATTTGATTATTGCAAGTTACTGCTTACACTAATCTTTTATTTGTTGTATTTTGTTTGATTTAAGCTGTTTTTTCGTTTTTGTAATATTAATCCCCTGCTTTTCTGGTGAAATCTTTTAATACCGGCTAAAATGTGATGTTTTTGCGATTGTCTTTATGCATGTGAGTGGTGAAAAATTGAAAAATGTGTATGCGTGTATGCGGCAGGGATTGAAGCGGTAGCTCCCGATTGTAAAAAATTTACAAAACTTTTGGTAAAAGAGCGACAGGTGAAGCTCCTTTTGCCAAAATGGTTTTGTTATTTTTTACGATTCGGACTAGTAGTGTCATGTCAAGCATGTTTTAGTCATACTAAGTTTCGTTCTTTTTGCGTAGAACTTTGTTAAAAATTTTGACCATAGCTACTGCTATGCTAAAAATTTTTGCCTTGTTCTACACAAAAATAATTTCAACTTATACGACACAACATACTTGACATAACACTAGCGTAAAGCCCGTTGCCGCCCAAAAAATTATTAAATTTATTTTTATTGTCTGTTTTGTAAAAAATTATTTACTTTTGCAAAAAAAAATAAGGCTGTATTTTATCGATGAATAAAACTTTTTTATATCAAGAAAATAGTACGAATCAACAAGATACTGTTAAACCTTTAAATAAAGACAGTCTTAAGCATAAGGTAAATATCGAATTTTTGAAAGGCAGCCGGAATAAATCCGATACACATCAGGACAGCTTAATAAAAATGATTCGGCAGGGCTATGACGCAACTAGCTATTATTTTGTGCAAACAAAGAAAACTGCCCCATTGAAGGATTATTTTTTAAATCCGCAATATTTTTCCGAGCAAAATCAAATAAGCACCACCGAATTGAAAAGTGATTCATTAAATAGTGAATTTCCTGAAAAATTTACTTTTAAACAAAGTGATGTTTTACTTCTTGTTTTGCTTTTTTTAGCTTCGCTAATTGCCTTTGTGCGTTTTAGTACGCATAATTATATTAAACAAATTACCGCTTCGGTGTTTAGTTTTGCTTATTCACGCACTTTGTTTAATGAACGCAGCAAATTATTATTTGTGAAAGATTTTATTTTGCAATTTGTATTTTTTATCAGTGCCGGAATATTAGCAATTCATTTCTCTTTGTATTTTCATTGGTTGGATGAAAATGAAATAACTCTTAAACTTTATATTTGGTATCCGCTAATAATCTTTTTTATAATTTTCATTTATCGAGTTTTTATTCGCATTTTGGGTGAGCTCACTTATACTTCTGTTATTGTTTCGGAGTATTTATATTATTTTGGCAATTCTTTGAAATTTTTAGGAATATTTAATGTAATTGTATTGTTTGCTTTACTGTTTGGAGTAGCATCTGCCCAAATTTACATGATTTATTTAAGTTTTTTTGTTTACATAAGTCTTTATTTAATAAGATTATATAAAATATTTTTTGATTTTTTGGCGAATAGGTTTTCTTTATTTTATTTCATTTTGTACTTTTGTGCCCTTGAAATTGTTCCGATAATTATGTTAATCAAGCAAATTTCGGTAGAATCAGGCACAAATTTTGTATTTTGATAAAAGCTTGGTATTTACATAATTATCCATTTATAAACTAAAATTGTTTGGGAGTGAAAATAAAAAGAATTCTTGTATCGCAACCAAAACCGGCAAATGACAAATCACCCTTCTACGATCTGGCCAAAAAGAATAATCTTACTGTAGATTTTCGCCCGTTTATTCATGTAGAAGGTATTACGGTAAAAGAATTCAGGAAGCAGAAGGTGAACATTTTAGAACATACGGCAGTAATTTTTACGAGCCGTACCGCCGTAGATCATTTCTTTCGTATAGCCAAAGAAATGAAAATCAGCATCCCTGAGTCGATGAAATATTTTTGTATTACAGAGTCAATTGCTTTTTATTTGCAAAAATATATTGTTTATCGAAAACGTAAAATCTTCTATGGTCGTGGTAAGTTTGATGATTTAATTGATGTGTTGATGAAGCATAAAGAGGAAAAATTTTTAGTTCCTTTATCCGATTCGCACAAGCAAGAAATACCGCGAAAACTTAAAAAGTTTAAATTAGATTTTACCAAAGCTATATTTTATCGTACGGTAAGTAGTGATTTATCTGATTTAGCAGATGTAAATTATGATATTTTGGTTTTTTACAGTCCTTCGGGGATAAAATCTTTATTGCATAATTTTCCGGATTTTAAACAGAACGATACTAAAATTGCCTCTTTTGGCACTAATACGGCAAAGGCGGTGAAGGAGGCAGGATTGCGTTTGGATATTCAGGCTCCCGCACCTAAAACCCCATCGATGACTATGGCTATTGAGAGTTATATTAAGAAATTGGAAAAGTAGTTTTTTTATGTAAATATATGCTAAGCTGCCTGAATACGATTTCAGCGCAGCTTTTTTTATTTTTTCAGTAACTGCAATGTTTTAGATTTCAGCTTTTCAATAAACATTTTTTATGTATAAGTACCCTAAAAAAATACGTTTACGAAGCAAAAAGTTAATCGGTAAATTGTTTGACGAGGGAAATGCTATTAGTAAATACCCTTTGCGATTGGTATGGATTGAAGTGGATGAATTACCCGAAGATGTATTTTTACAGACTGCCGTAAGCGTATCGAAAAAACGCTTTAAGCGTGCTGTAAAACGAAATTTATTAAAAAGACGTATGCGCGAAGCTATACGACTAAATATTTTAGACTTGGAAAATTATTTGCGGGAAAATAATAAAAAGCTTGTGTTTATGCTTATTTATACATCGAATGATATTAAGAGTTATGCCGATATAGAAAAGTCTTTTAAACGGCTTGTTTTGGGGCTTATTGATAGCTTTGGTATATAAGCTATACTAAGGGATTTTAAATTTTGAAAAAGATTTATCATTTATCTCTTAAAGAATTTCTAAAACTTCTCAGATACTAACAAGGTGTCTTCTAAATTTATATAAATTATTGAGCACCAAAGCATTAGCCATTTTCTTTGTTTGCAACCGCTGAATTTAGGTTTAAAAAATAGATGTGAATATAATAAATTCCATTTTTGACACGTTCTTACTTATAGTAAGAACCACTTTTAATCTATAGCAAAAGTTTAAAAATTAAATTAAAGAGTTTTAAGTCTTTTATTAGATAAAAATAGCCATAAATTTGCTAAATTTTTTGATGAATTAACAAAAATTAGTGATGAAATGATTTTTTATTTTAAAAAAAGTTTGTAATTTTGCAGAACGAAAAAAGGGACACTTTTTTTGTTGTTCTTTGAAAAGATTGTAAGAAAAATAGGTCGTAAATATTTAGGTCTCAATTAATTATAAAAAGTGCTGTCAGAGACCATTATCCATTAAAACAAGGATTAAGACCTAAATTAGGAGTAATTTTATCTTTGATTTCCATTGGTCAGAGACCATTATTACAAATGTTTTTTTTATATTATTTCTAAGGTATTTGTGAGGGCTATCGCCGTTCATTAAAACAAGGATTAAGACCACAGTTCTGGAGAACTGTGCTACGGATTAAAAATTGTCAGAGCTTATTGTCCATTAAAACACAGAACGAGGCTTTTGTCGTTAATTCGTAATTCATTATTCATAGTTCATAATTCATCATTCATAATTCGTAATTCATCATCGCCTATTATTACAAATCTATTTTTATATTATTTCTAAGAAATTTGTGAGGGCTATCGGCGTTCATTAAAACAAGGATTAAGACAAATATCCTTTTGGTATTTGGGATAATATTTTTTCCGTCAGAGACCATTATCACAAATGTTTTCTGTATTATTTCACAGTTCTGCTCAACTGTTCTACTTTCATAAAAAAAACCTTGTCTGAAATGACAAGGCTTTTATTACTGAAAATGAATTAGGGGATTCTATTTATTCAGTATCTGATTGTATTTTCCGTTTTCTTTAAATACTTTTAATGCTAATTTTACATCACTGCTGTGCTTTGAATCGTATTCGTACAAGCCGGAACGAAAATAATAGCGTTTGATAATTTCATAAGCCAAAATACGTTTAATATCTTCTTTGAAATAGATTAAATCGTCTTGAACATTATGTTTTAGTTGTTCTTGCAATTTATTTATTTCATCGGCAATTTTATCGTAGTATTTTTCTGCTTTTGCTGTTTTTATTAATTGTTGTAAACTTTTATCGGTATTGCTTTGATATTTAATATTTCTACTGCTTACATATTTTATAAACTTGTTGTATTCGGCTTCGCTAATTTTAAAATTATCCACTGATTCAATGCTGTCGTGCTCATAATAATAACGATTGGCATAATCAAAAATCACATAATTTTTAGTAAGAAATTGCGCTAAGGGATTCATGTATTCTTTATTGTTTTGTACATCAGGTAAAATACCTCCACCATCGTAAACTATTCTACCGTTTTTTGTTTTAAATTCACTGATTAATGAATCTGGCACATGCCCGACACTACCGTCTGGATTTCTGTGTGAATAATCTAATGCTTGAATACATCGTCCGCTTGGGATATAATATTTTGCCGTGGTAATTTTTAGTTTTGTATTGTAGGATAAATCACGGGTTGTTTGTACCAATCCTTTTCCAAAAGAACGCTCCCCGAGTATTACGGCTCTGTCTAAGTCTTGCAAAGCTCCTGCAACAATCTCAGAAGCGGATGCTGAATTTCGATTAATTAAAACAATTACAGGAATATCTTTATCTACTGGTGCTTTTTTCGTACTCATGGATTGGTTCCAACGGGTCATTTTTCCTTTCATACTGACTACCGGTGTGCCTTTTTCTACAAATAAACTTACTATATCCACCGCTTCGTTTAATAAACCTCCCGGATTTCCGCGTAAATCGAATACCAGATATTTTGCATTTTGTTTTTTCAGTGATATTAAAGCTTGTTTTACTTCTTCGTAAGCTCTTTGTGTAAAATCTGTAAGTTTAATATAGCCTGTTTCCGCATTTATCATTCCGTAATAAGGTACATTTTTTACGCGAATTTGTTGTCTTTGTATGCTTATATCTTTAATTTTTTTGGTATAGGGACGAAAAATTTTAACATTCACTGCGGTATTAGGTACACCTTTTAATAAGTCGCTGATATCAGATGTGTTTGCATCGGTTACCGGAATGCCTTCTACGCTTTTAATGATGTCGCCGGGACGAATACCTGCTTTATATGCCGGATAATCTTTATAAACTTCTTCAATTACTATTCCGGCTGTATCTTTACGGATTAAAGCTCCTACACCTCCGTATTTTCCGGTGGTCATAAATTTAAAATCTTCAATTTTAGATTCGGGATAATATACTGTATAAGGATCTAAGGATGCCAGCATTTTATCAATGGAGGTTTTTATGATTTTATCCGAATGAATTTCATCTACATAATACAGGCGCAGTTCACGAATAAGTGTTTGATAAATGTCTAAATTTTTGGCTAATTCAAAATCATCGGTATCATTAAAACTGATAAAAACAAAAGAAGACAATAAAATAGTACCTATAAAAATATAGGAACGAAAATCTGAAAATAATTTAAACTTTTTCATTATATAATACAGCTTATAATTTTATGTATCAATTATATTTTAATTGTGTAAACTACAATAAAAACAGAATTTTTCATCATATACAATATATTTTCGTGTACATATAGTACACAAATATACATCTATTAACTTGTTTTATTGTATTTTACCGGAATAAATATAACAAATACCATGCAAAAAACATAAAGTTTATTAAACATTTTTCAAAACGAATGTTACCCAATACATATTTAAAGGAAATATTCGCATAGAAAAATGTAGGGTACACATTACAAAATGTCGGTCTAAATTTTGATTAATTAAGATTAGAAATTCGTAATTCCTAAATCCTAATTTGATATTTTCTGATTTATGGTATTTGATTTTAGGCTAAATTTCACTATTTAAAATAAATTCTGCTGTATCTAAACCTGTTCGGAAAATTTTATTTACTCTTTTGGTTGTTGTATGGTATCCGCTTGTTTTTGTGGTGTATTGCCTTATAACGATAATATCCATATTATTTTCTTTACTTTTTTCTTTGATTATTGGCTTTGAAACCTTTATTTGATTAAAATATTTGTCACTCATATTCATTTCTTCTTTTGCTACCAATACCATGTAAAAATATGGATAATATTTTCCTTGAACATTGTTTAAAGATATTTGCGCGTATAAACCTAAAAAAGCTTCGGGTTGTTGGTTAAATTCTATTTTCATTTTTACATCATTGGGTAATTTGTCATTTTCGCCTTTTACATAAATCATAAAACTAACTTTTTTATCGTCGAGTTCTTCTTTAGAATCTTTTAAAATTTTGTTGTAAATTCCTATTTTACGTAATAAGAGAGGGGTAGTAGTTACTCTTTTTAAACCCGTAAACCAGTGCGGAATAAATAATACCGATGCATCGAAAATAAAAATTTGTAAATAAATATTACCATATTCCACAGCAATCATGAGTATGATAAATGCACTTATTCCTAAGCTGAAAAATAAAGCACGTCCGGCTGTGTTACTTATGTCAAACGGACTTCTGTCCCATTTTTGAAGCTTTTTATTCATTTCTACAATTTGATCCAAATGCTCCTTGTCGGTTTTTACCCATTCACCTGCTGCTGTGTACTTTCCTAATTTTATACGGTTATCATAACCTTTTACTAAAATCAATAGATTTCCCCCGCCAATAAACATTAGTCCTAAAAATATTGCACCGTAATATTGAATAAGAAAACCGGTTGCAATCAGGAAAAAACTTAAAAGCATACGTAAATTATAGGGTAGTGATTTCCAAATATGAAATACGATAATGCTTTTATTTTCTTTTGATAATGAAACAATAGCCATTTTTATATTTTTTTGATGTTATTTTTATAGAATATCATTATGCTCGAATTGCTTTTTTTCGATGAATTTTTTCCAACTCCTCAAATCCCATATTGCGCCAGTAAAGCGGACAAGCACCGTTACAAACTGCCAGATGATCGCAGGATTGACAAATGGAATGGGCATACTCTTTATTTCGTAAATATGCGGCTTTATCATCATTCCAAATTTTGCTAAAGCTTTGTTTTTTTAAATTACCAACGGGCTCATCGTAAGATGAACAAGGCAATACATCTCCGTTTGCCCCTACCGAAATTAGACCATCGCATGCTGCACAACCTTTGTTGCCCAATTCATTGGTTATGGTATTAAACATACACATCGGTATGGGCGAATACCACATAAATTCAACTCCGTGTTTTTTACTATTTGCTTGAATTTGTGTTACTATATCACCTACTTCACTGTATTTAATAATCAAACCTTCGTTAAAAATACTGCTGCCGGTTGGAATCATTAAATTCATGCTAAAGCGTTCGTTTCCCAAAATATTTTTTACAAATTCGGGAAATAAAAGGCTTTCTTTGGCATTTATTTGGTTTAAGGTAGTATTTGTATGTACATAAATATCTTGCTTTTTAAATAATGCTATAGCATTAAGGCTTTTTTTGTAGGCGCCTTTGTGCGCCACTAATTTATCGTGGGTTTCTTCTGTAACGCCTTCAATACTTACTTGTACCGAATCTAAACCCGCAGATTTTAAATCTTTTGCATATTGCTCATTGATTAAGGTGCTGTTGGTAATTAAATTTACGCGCATACCCAATTTTTTAGCATGTGCGGTACAAGCCAGCAGGGCATCTTTACGCAAAGTAGGTTCGCCACCCGTAAAGCTGATTGAAGGAACTCTTGCTTCTTTATAAATTGTATCAATAATTGTTTTAAGCTCATTGATACTCAATTCATCACTACTTCCGGTTGGGTTTACAGTACAATTACATCCTGCATAACAAAACCTGCAAGTAAGGTTACATTTGTAGGTAAGTGCCAATTCGGACAATACCGGTAATTTGCTGAAATTTAATGAAAAAGTTTCTTTTTTAACTGCCGGATTTAAAGAATATTCGTCTAATTTGTTTTCGAGATATTTTTTTACGGCAAACACAAAATTTTCTATTTCTTCTGCTTTGTCTGTACCTGTTTTTTTTAGTAGTTCGGCTGTTGAGCCTCCATCAAGCAAAAACTTCATAATTTTTGCAGCCGTGGCGTTTATTTGCGTTGCCTGATTGGGTTGTTTGATTAAAATATTGTCTTCTAAACGTACAAATACATAGGGACGTATGTTTTTGATAAATTCATCAATCCAATCAATGCCTTTAATTTTATTTTTTTTAAATGGAAACATTTTCTTTTTTAAAAAATTTATATTTTCTGTTCGTAGCTACAAATATTTTAATGCGAACCACCGCTTACACATGCCGAGTGGCAAGCAGAATGGCAAGCAGAATGACATGCCGAGTGGCAGGCAGAATGACAAGCCGAATGGCAGGCATCATGGCAAACATTTATATTCTCAATAATATCCAGTGAA
>JAKIUH010000128.1 GCA_021647685.1 Bacteroidales bacterium | reverse complement strand
TTTAAATGAGTCCTTTTACCAGCTTGGTGTTCTTTGCTGCATAAAGACCGTTTAACTGTCCGCCCAAACTGTGTCCCATAAGATATATATCTTTATCAGGAAAATGTCGGTTTACTTTATCTAAAACAACAGTCCAGTCGTAATTAAGCATTTCACGGTATCCGAAATTTCGTTTTTTATTGGGTTTGGCTTCGCTTTTACCAGTACCTCTTAAATCAACAGTTACGACAATATAGCCAATATTGCGTAAAGCTATTGCGAATGGATGGTAAAAGTCGGCTTTGACACCCAAGGCAGGCATTATGATAATAATTTTTGCAAAACGGATATAAAAAGGTTGATATACATTCAAATAATTACGAAAACCATCTACCGAAACGAATTGCATTTCGGCTTTTGTATCGAAATATTCGCTTAATTCTTTGTTCATTGGTTATTGTTTTTCTAAAGTCATCTGATGACTGGCAGTCATCTGATGACTCCGTATTTGAAAATTATTCACCTATAATTTTAACTAAAACTCTTTTACGACGTTTTCCGTCAAATTCACCGTAAAAAATTTGTTCCCAAGGACCAAAATCCAATTGTCCGTTGGTAATGGCACAGACTACTTCGCGTCCCATAATTTGACGTTTCATGTGCGCATCAGCATTATCTTCATAAGTGTTATGTGCATATTGCGAATGAGGTTTTTCCGGAGCTAATTTTTCCAGCCATTTTTCATAATCAGCATGCAGTCCCGGCTCATCATCATTTATAAAAACACTCGCCGTAATATGCATTGCATTTACCAGTACGAAACCTTCTTTTATGCCACTTTCTACAATGCAAGCCGTTACATCAGGGGTTATATTAATTAATTCACGGCGTTTTGTGGTATTAAACCAAAGTTCTTTTCTATATGATTTCATTTTTTAAATAGTTAAATTGTTAAACTGATAAATTGTTAAAACTTGTCCGCCTTTCGGCGGATTGTTAGAACTTGTCCGCCCACTGGCGGATTGTTACTTGGTTCTTGGTTCTGGGTTCTTGGCTCTTGGCTCTGGGTCCTTGGTTTTATTGTTCATTGAATATTGATTATTGTCAAAACTTGTCCGCCCTTCGGCGGATTGTTAAACTTCTAAACTATTAAACTAAAATCGAAGGCAAAGATAAATTTTTAGTGTAAAGAGTTCAAAAAAAATACTGCTTTCTTTTGCTTAATCTTATTCTTTATGTAATCTTTGTAAAATATTGGGTTTAAACTTGAATTAATCGGTAACTGAAAAAATGTCAGTTGTACTAAATCTTAATTTTATGGAAAAAATTATCTATGTCTATTGGGGGATAGCATTAGTCTTTACAGGTATTGCCATAGCTTTTAAATTAGAAAAAGAGCATAAACCGGTTTTGGTTTCCTTACTGTTTGCAGGGTTTTTTATTACTTTATATTTTATACTGCAAATTTTTGAACAAAGACTTCAAATTGTCCTCACAACACTCTTTGTATCAATTGCTTTAGTAAGTTTTATTGTTTTACTTATTCCTTTTAGGAATAAAAATCATATCAAAGCCGGAATTGTAAGCGCACGTTTTGACGAACGAGATATTATGTTTTCGCGTAATGAACTCAACCCCGGTACCAAACGTTTTGACGATTATTACCGGAGAAATCCTGATAAAAAGACACTTGATGATAAGTTTCGTGAAAAACCGGGTTTACTTTCAAAAAAAGCTACAAAATATCATCCATTTAAATTTGCAAGTGCCGAAGCCAATTTTATGGCAGTAGAAGCATTTGTTCCTTATAAAAAAGAAACTCTAAACAAAGCAAAACAAAAAATAGATGCACAAGAATTAAGCGCGTACATAAAAAAATGGTTAAAACAAATAGGTACGGTAAATACCGGTATTACCGAACTGAAAGATTATCATCTTTATAGTCATAAAGGCAGGGGAGACGAATACGGAAAAGAAATTCACCAATCACACACCTTCGCTATTGCATTTACTGTTGAAATGGATAAAGAAATGTTGGATATGGCTCCCGGTGCCGAAACCATAATGGAGTCTTCGCAGCAATATTTACATGCAGGAAATATAGCGGTTCAGTTAGCTGTTTTTATTCGTAATTTGGGTTATTCGGCTTTGCCTCATTTCGATGGTAATTATCAGGTAATTTGTCCGGTTGTGGCGCGTGATGCCGGATTGGGTGAATTAGGCAGAATGGGCTTGCTGATGACACCGGAGCTGGGACCCCGTGTGCGTATTGGAGTAGTTACAACAGATATTCCTCTTGTAGTTGATGAATATCATTACGAAGCATCGGTCATTGATTTTTGTACCTCGTGTAAGAAATGTGCCGATAATTGTCCTTCGCGAGCAATAATGTTTGATAATATGCAAGAAATTGATGGGGTAATTCGCTGGAAAATAAATCACGAAGCTTGTTTTACCTATTGGAACATAGTAGGTACCGATTGTGGAAAATGTATTCAAGTATGTCCGTATGCGCATCCCGATAATTTATTGCACAATTTAGTGCGTAAAGGCATAAAAAATTCATATCTTTTTGCACAAATGGCTTTGAAAATGGATGATGTATTTTACGGACGTAAACCCGATAACAAACATTATCAATCGCCTCTGTCCTGAGAGTCATCGTATCAGTAATTGATACGATGACTAAAGAACATAGTCATCACATCAATTACTGATGAGATGACTGAAAATCATGCTACTAAAATGATTTTACTTCATTTTCTTGCTTTGCATTTTTAATTTTATATCTATCACCTTCGGTTTTTATAACTTTTTTATACCATGCTGGTGGGTAGCCTTCGCTGCGAATATGTCCTTTTTCATCTTTTATATAACCGTCATTATATTTTGTTACCAAAAAATTACTATGGAATTTTAGTCCATAGTGATTTATCTTGATTATTATCATTTTGCTTCTTTTGATTTTTGGACGCTTCAATTTCTTCTTTTGCAGGTAAATTATTCCACCACGGATATTCACTGTTTGCATCAATCAACCGGAAATTTCCTTTCAAAGCCTTTTCTTTCGCGTAATAATCGCATAAAGAGTTTTCATAATTTTGCCTGTGCGCTTTTACCCATTCAAACTCAATGTATCGTTGCGGCTCAATTCTTCAAATTGTTTCCAATAGTTAATGTTTTTTACTTTTTCGCCTTGTGCGGTATGCCAATCGTTCAATTTCCAATTAAATATCCATTCGGTAAGCCCTTTGATGATGTATCTGCTATCGGTTACAATACGTAATTCTTGAATATTTTTATGATGTTGTAAAGCTCTGATTACAGCCACTAATTCAGTAAGACTACTGTTTGCAGCAAATAGGTTTTCTGTATAGATATTTAATTTGTTTTTTATATTTTTACTGATATAGACACATGCTGCCCGGTTAAGTTTAGCCAAATAGCATCCATCAGTATATATACGAAAAATTTTCTTCTCTTTATTGGAATGTGTATAGGTAAGGTATTGATTATTTCTGCGATCAAGCACTACAATATTACTCAAATCATTAAAATTTACCGCTTTAAAATTATCACGCAAAATAAATTTTAAACGAAAATCAATATAAAAGGTGTCGGGACGTTTGTTGTTTAATATTTTTTGAAGTTGATAGCGGTTTTTATTCAATAATTTGTCTAAATTGCTTTGATTGTTAATTTGTAAATCTTTAATTGCCGGATTGTATTTAATTACCGTATTTTCCGTATTCAATGTAATTTTGATATGATAATATTTATCAATTAGCTCAAAAATATGCATTTGGCAGATATAATATGTTTGCTCTTGCTTATTCATTTCTCATAAAAATGCATCTCTTTAATGAAGTTCCAAACACGGGTGGGCAAATAAAAACGTATATCCTTTTTTTTGCCTATGGCTTTGCGTATAAAACTGGAAGAAATCTCCATTAATGGTGCATCGGTAATATGAACATTCGGGTGATTAAGCAAATGTACCTTGGGTGTATTAGGACGCGGATATACATAAATATGGTGGTACCGTAAAATTTCATTAAAATTTTTCCATTTATGAAAATTTACCAGATTATCTGAGCCCATAATCAGTACAAACTCTCTTTCGGGATATTTATCAAATAAATACGCAAGTGTATCAACAGTATAAGAAGGTTTCGGTAAATGAAATTCAATATTTGATGCACGAAAACCGGGAGTATCGTCAATAGCTAAATCAACCATTTCCAAACGATGATAATCGGCTAATAAGCTTTGCTTATTTTTAAAGGGATTTTGCGGACTGACAACAAACCATACTTCGTCTAAATCCGTAAATTCACGCATGAAATTAGCGATTGCCATGTGCCCGTTGTGAATTGGATTAAATGAACCGAAATAGAGTCCTGTTTTCATTGCTTACATTGTTAAATTGTTAAAACTTGTCCGCCTTTCGGCGGATTGTTAGATTGTTAAATTGTTACTTGGTACTAGTGTCATGATACTGGGTTCTTGGCTTTGTTAGTCCGTTGCCTACAAATTAATCATTATTTCTTTAAAAAATTGTCAATGTATTTTTTTGTCTCTTCCACTGCTTTGTTTAAATCATCATTTACAATTACTGAATCAAAATATTTACTATACTTAAGTTCCTCTTCAGCTTTATTAATACGTTTTATTATTTGCTCTTCATTTTCGGTTCCACGATTACGCAGTCTTTTTTCCAATTCTTCGATAGAAGGTGCTTTAATAAAAATAGCCAAGCTGTTATCCGGAAATTTTCTCTTTAAATTAACTCCTCCTACAACATCCACATCAAATACTACATGATGTCCTTTGTCCCAAATCCGTTCTAATTCAGATTTTAAAGTACCGTAAAAATTATCTTTATACACTTCTTCCCATTCGACAAATTCGTCATTTTTTATTTTTTGTTTAAATTCATCAATACTTAAAAAATAATAGTTTTTACCGTCAATTTCACCTTTCCTCGGTTTGCGACTGCAAGCTGAAACAGAAAATTCTAAATTTGGAAAATCTTTTAAAACCTCTGATATAATAGTTGTTTTTCCTGAACCAGAAGGTGCTGAAAATATAATTAATTTGTTCTTAGTCATATTATCTGAACTGTTTAAAGTACAAAGATAAAATATTATACAGATTATTTCTGCATAAATTTTGTATTTCCAATTATAAAATCTATTTTTAAATTTGAAAATAATACATAATAATTTTGATTTTATGCTTCAATCAATGACCGGCTTTGGAAAAGCCATAAAAGATTTTGAAAATAAGAAAATAACTGTTGAAATACGTACATTAAACAGTAAACAAGCGGATATTTCAGCTAAAATTCCTGCTTTGTATCGTGAAAAAGAAATGGAATTACGTAACTTACTTACACAAAATCTGAAAAGAGGAAAAATTGAGCTTAATTTTTGGATTGAAGAAAATGAAAGTACGAGCAGTGTGGTTTTAAATATGCCGGTAATCAATGATTATTATCATCAACTTCAAGAAACTGCAAATTTTTTAAACCGTGATATTAAAAAAGAAAATATCTTGGAAATTATTATGCGCATGCCTGAAGTTTTAAAAACAGAACTTAAAGAACTGGATGAAAATGAATGGACACAAATACTAAAAACGGTAGATGAAGCTTTAATTGATATAAAAAAGTTCAGACTCCAAGAAGGAAAAGTGCTACAAGAAGATTTTGACAAAAGAGTACACACTATTGAAGAGCTTTTGGATAAAATAGAACCTTTTGAAAAAGAACGTATAACAAAGGTGAAAGAGCGAATTAAACAGCACTTTCAAGACAATATAAAAGATGTAGAAATTGACCAAAACCGTTTTGAGCAGGAACTGATTTATTATCTTGAAAAATTTGATATTACCGAAGAAAAAGTACGCTTGAAAAATCATTGTAATTATTTTCGTCAAACTTTGAGTGAAAAAGAATCACAAGGGAAAAAGCTTGGGTTTATAAGTCAAGAAATCGGAAGGGAAATAAATACCCTTGGCTCAAAAGCCAACCATTCTGAAATTCAGAAAATAGTAGTTCAAATGAAAGATGAGTTAGAGAAGATTAAAGAGCAAGTTTTGAATGTTTTGTAAAAATTAGGGTTTTGATACAGCCCCTAAACGTTAAATTTAATTAAATAATTCTGTTTTAAATCTGAGGGTATTTGAAATATAAATATCTTGTAGTTTTTTATTTATAATGTCCTTAGTTTATTAGAGCCTTTAATCATTTATTTAGTAATTATGAAGTGGCGTGATATACCTTTGAAACACAAATTTTTTACAGGTTTTGGAATTGTTGTTTTTTTTCTGCTAACTATTGCATTTATATCCATATTAGGAATACAAAGTATTATACAAAACGGGAAAGAGGTAATTATTGGAAATCAGATAAAACGTAATATTGTAGAACGTGAGTTGGACCATGTGAAATGGGTTAATCAAGTGAATGAATTTTTAAATAATGACCATGTTACAAAACTTAGTGTTGAAACAGACTACCATAAATGTAAATTTGGTCAATTTTATTATGGGGAACTTAGAAAAAATGCTGAAAAATTAATTCCTGAATTAATTCCCGTTTTAAAACAAGTAGAAGAACCGCATATTCAACTTCATAAATCTGCAATAGAAATTGCTAATGTTTTTCAACAGACAGATAGAAGAATTGCTTGGCATTTTAATGAAGTTATGATTCATCATTTACAAGATTTAAATTTAATAGAAGATGCAATTTCTAAGGGGCAAAAGCATATCCGTATAGAAAAAGATGCCGATAAATGTACTTTGGCAAAATTGATGGCGGATAAAAATATGAATAGTTTTCTTAAAACTAATCCCATAATTGCTACTTATCTGGATAGTATAAAACTTCCTCATTTGCTGTATCACAAAGGTATAAATCAAGTAGAAATATTTTTAAAAAATGGGAACAAAAAAGCTGCATTAAATTATTATAACTTAAATGTTCTAAAACCTGCAAAACAATTCCTGCATTATTTGGATAAAATTAATGAAATAGATGATGCAAAGTATGATAATATGCTTCTGGCAGATGAAATATATAATACTAAAACAGTACCCAGCTTAAAAAAGTTATCTGCTCTTTTAAGACAAATAAACGATATCGCAAATAAAAAGGTAATGACCGATAAACTAATGATTAATGAAGCACAAAAGACAAAAGCCGGATTAATTATTTTTTCTGCAATAGTTATAATTATTGCTTTTTTAATAGCCTACCTATTGATAATCAATATAGTAAGCCCAATTCTGAAAAGTATAAGATTTGCAGAACTTATATCTAAAGGTGATTTATCAGCTAAATTAAATATTTCGCAAAATGACGAAATTGGTACTTTAAGCAAATCGTTAAATAATATGGTTGAAACATTACGTAAGATGATTGGCAATATTAGAGCAGGTTCAAAACAGATTTATAGTTTAAGCGAGCACCTGAACTCCTCTTCTCAAATAATAGCTCAGAACAATCATGAGCAATCATCTTCGGCAGAAGAAGTTTCAGCTACTATGGAAGAGTTAAATGCGAACAGTAAGCAAAATGCTGATAACGCTGAACATTCCAGAGAAATTACCTTAAAGTCAAGTAAGGGAATAGAAGACGGGAATAGGGCGGTTATTGAAACATTAGAGGCAATAAAAACAATCAAAGATAAAATTGTTATTATTAGTGATATAGCTAAACAAACAAATTTATTGGCTCTAAATGCTGCAATAGAAGCAGCTCGTGCAGGTGATGCCGGTAAAGGTTTTTCTGTTGTGGCAGCAGAAGTTAAATCTCTTGCAGATAAAAGCAGGGAAGCTGCTGAAATTATACAAGGATTATCGCAAAAAAGTGTTCATATTGCAGAACAAAGCTTTAATACTTTTGAGAAAATTATTCCAAATATAAAAAAAACAATAGAGTTGATTCAGGAAATATCAAATGCAAGTATCGAACAAAGCTCCGGAACTGACCAAATTGCTCATGCCATAGAGCAATTAAATCAAATATCTCAGGAGAATACTGCTGTTTCTGATAAATTGGCTGATGATGCAGATAAATTGTTAATGCAAGCGAAAATATTAGAAAAAGAAGTAAGCTTTTTTAAAATGGATTAAATTCATACTTTTATGTCCTTTTTTCTTGTCCGGTAAGAATTTAGTTTTATCTTTGCAGCTTATTTAGAATCATTAAAAATAAGAACATGAATAAGAACAATGTAAAAGTAACTTTTAAAAATAATCCGGTTACCTTATTGGGTAACGAAATAAAAGTTGGTGATAATGCTCCGGATTTTACAGTACTGGCAAATGATTTAAGCCCGGTAAAATTATCGGATTATAAAGGTAAAGTGGTCGTTTTATCTGTTTTCCCTTCAATAGATACAACACTGATAGAAATATTTACAGGTTCTTGTGTCTCTACTTCAATAATTGAATTTCCGTAAGTTGGATTTGGGTATATTTCGAAAGAAACTATTTCCGAAGGAACTGTATTTATACCTGCGTTGCTAACTTGACGTTTGATTATTTTTCCATTGTCACCAACAGCAATACCCGTATTTTCATCAATGAAAAATGATGCGCGAAGCATTTCTGTAGTACCAGTACTTTCACTAATCCAAGTAGCTCCTCCATCAATTGTTTTGAAAACAGTACTCATAGAACTTGTACCTCCAACACCATAGCCGATGTTAGCATCAATGAAATCAATGTTGTAAATACTGCCTAGATAATTGGGGATAGTATTCTCCGTCCAACTATTTCCACCGTCAATTGTTTTTTTGATGTATACGGAATCAATTCCAGAGTAAGTTGCTCTAGAAGAATAACCAATTGAAGGAGAGGCAAAATCAGTTGAAAATACCCAGAAGCCAGCGCTGTTTGAAATTAATGAAGGATTAAATGTTGATCCTGCATCAGTTGTTTGCATCCATGTCATTGATCCTGGGTTAATGTTTCCGAAAACAGATTCATATAAGCCAAAAAAACCTGTGTTAGCATCTAAGAAATAAAGCCCTCCTAGTGTTGCGTCATAATAAGACGGTCCAGTCGCAGTCCATGTCGCACCAGCATCGGTAGATTTCCATAAATAAGATGTTGTAGATTCTGCACCGCCACTAGCAAAAAGAGTGTTAGCATCTAGCACAAAAAGGTCTCGAATGGGGTCTGGATTTCCGGAGAATAAACTAGTCCAAGTTACACCTCCATCAATTGTTTTTAGAATCACACCATTTCCAGAAGGGTTTGATTGTGGATCTGTTTCGCCTACAACATATCCAATATTTTCACTCGTAAAATGAACATCCCAAAACCAATACCCTGCGTAGGAAGTTGTCATTTCTGTCCAACTAACTCCTTGGTCAGTTGTTTTTAAAATTGTTCCATTATCACCAACTGCATAGCCAGTTGTTGAGGTCGGAAAATGAAGACCTTTTAAATTACTCGACGAGCCACTATTCATTGTTGACCAGTTTTGTGCAGTTGAAATCGAAAGGATAAGTGCTGCAATGAGGGTTAATGTGAATTTTTTCATAATTTTTATTTAAGTTCAAATATTCTATAACTAATTACGATTCTCCATTATAAACAGTTGTTCAGGTATAGCAATTTTACAAAAGGAGATATTCAAGTGCATAGTTTTACGTGTAATCTGTGTATTTAACTTATTCAAAATGTGATTTTGTCGAATTAATTCGATAGTTCAGCACTTCAATACTTCAGTATAACACTTGTAGAATCAGTAGTTGAGCTGACTCCTTTGAGTTTATGTTATATTGAGTTTGTCGAAACTACTCGCAAATTCGTCCTTTACTATTTCCACTCTTATATTGTTCGTCCAATTGATGAAGTTCTTCAACCAATTCTTCAGAAGGTGGAGTGTGTTGTAATTTCATTAAATCCGGCTGACCTGCATCTACCCATGCAGTGTACCAAACAGAACCGACTGTTGCAATAGCTGAACGTAGCCTTCTTTCAACCATTCCATTCATTCTGCGGTGGTATTCTTGAGAAAAATCGTATGAATAAACACGAATCGTTGTCGCACCACGTTGTTCGTAACTGTACTTCTTATCAGGTCCTATATCTTTGGTAACATCAATTTCCATTTGAAAAACAGAATCCAATGCATAATGTGAACCTTGAACAACTTCCCACATTCTGTCTTGTAAACGATCAACATACTCAGCTTTCCCGACAAAATAATCATAGTTGGCATAATTGATTTCAACCAAACGACTTTCCCATAAACCATGAATTCCTTTTTG
>JAKIUH010000127.1 GCA_021647685.1 Bacteroidales bacterium | reverse complement strand
AAGCCGGTCTATCGGTTGGTATATCCTGTACAAATGCCAGTAATACAGAACCTGCCGATACTAATGAAAAACCAAGAAGTGCTAAAAATAGGTATGCAATTGCGGTGTTTTGAAAATATACAAAAAACAACATCAATACAGGGTTGGAAAATGCTGCAATTAATAAAGTATTGCGCCTGCCTATTTTATCGGAAATAATGCCTGAGCTAAAAGTCCCAATAGCACCTGCTAACTGATAGAGAGCAAGATTAAACCCACCTGCCCAAAGGCTGCTTCCGCTATCGGTTATGTAAGTGGGAAGAAAAACAGATAATGAAGCACGCATAAAAGATATAAATAGCATGAATCCGGTAATCATCAGGAAAAATTTTTGGTATTTTTTCAATATGCTCTTTACACTTACAGGCTTTTTATCTTCTTTTTTTCGATAAATTGAAAAATCTTTCAGTTTATACCATAAAATTGCTGATGTTACTATTGATAAAGGAATAAGTTTGTAGGTATTTTCAAATCCCCATAATGAAATTGCCGATAAAATTATTAATGGTCCTAATGTACGGGCAAGTTCACCTCCCAGCATATACATGCTCATACCAAAACCGATTTTGTCGGGCACGGCATTTTTTATCATAACAGGAGTGGGTATATGAAAAACAACTGCACTGATACCAACCACTAAGAGCATCATTAGCAATATAATATAGCTTGGTGCGATACCCAAAATACTCATAAATATTCCTGAAACTGTAGGTGCAGCTATTACGGCATATCGAAAACTGATTTTATCTGCCAATAAACCTGCAAAGGCATTAAAAAGCGAAGGAAAACGTTGAACAACAGTTAGTAAGGCAGCCATTGTGTAGTTGAGCTGCAATTTTTCAATCAAAAGCGGCAAAACCGGTGATAAAAAAGATGTATAAATATCGTGAATAAAATGCCCGAATGAAATGGCATAGACCTTACCGTAACCTTCTTTTTTTTTCATAAATAAGTTCTCCCCCCTGAATTAGAATTTAGACTTTATTCATCAATTAAATCATTAACTATTTTTTCCATTTTACTGCCTCCCCAGTTGGCAGCCCCCACCTCTTTTACTTTAATTTTTCCTGATTTTGAAATTAAAAAAGTGGTAGGGATACTTTGGGTATATAAAGCATCCGGCAATTGGTATTTCGCAATTTTTACCGGAAAAGTAAATCCTCTTTTTTGAATAAATTTTTTTATTATTTCAGGTTTTTCACTACTGATAATTAAAAATTCAATTTGATTATTATTTTTAAACTTGTTATACAGTTTTTGTATGCTTGGCATCTCCGCAACACAAGGAGGGCACCAAGTTGCCCAGAGGTTTATGAACAATACTTTGCCTTTATAATCATTTAGGCTGTGTTCTGTCCCGTTCATATCTTCAAAAGTCCATGCAAAATCATTTTCTGTGAGTTGAACTGCATTTTCTTCATTTTTTAAATCCGGTTGAACAATTGCCACCCGTATTTTATTGACAAAAGCCATTACTTCAATCCGCGAAGACGGAAAAATAAGTGCTATGATAAATGCAAAAATTAAAATATCGGTGGCAATACTAAATTTTGATTTTTTTTTCAGGTAATTATTGAATTTTTGTTTTATATCCATTTTTGATTCTTTTTATTTCTTTTTTGTACAATTTAATTAATCTTTTCAGGAATTTTAGCATCGGGATATTCTTTTTTGAAATCTACCCAGTATTGCTTTACCGTGTTTTTCATATCCTTGCGCAGCATTAATATACCAAATAGGTTTGGAAGGGTCATAAAAGCTATTGTTATTCCTGAAAAAATCCAAACGATGGTAGTATCAACAAAAGATGCCAAAAAGAAGCCTATTACATATAAAATCCGGTAATAAATAACAGCTCCGGCTCCAAAAAGGTAGGTGATTGCACGTCCTCCGTAATAGGACCACGATATGGATGTAGAAAAAGCAAACAACAATAAACCTATTGAAACAATGTATTTGCCATAATCTCCAAAAAAACCCTTTGTAAAAGCAAAAGCAGTCATCGGTGCACTGTGCATCAATGATTTTCCTTCAATTTTAAATAAATCAGCTTGTTTGTTCGATTGATTAGATGCAATTTGTCCTTTATAGACTTTTAATATTCCTGTGTATAACTTATTCTGATAATATACCTTTACATTTTCAGCAACCGAGCGAGAATGAATAATGGTGATTTTATCTTCAATTATTCCATTATTGATATGAAGGTCTCCATTGTATAAAGGCAAGTTTTCTTTTCCTGCGATAAATTTAAACAACTTTTCTTTATTTTCGGGAGTGTTATCCTTGATTTGTTTTGCTAAGATGGTCATATCTGCTTTTTGGAAGGTGTTTTCGTGTTTCATGTGCCAAACGCCTGAAGATAAAAGCACCAAACCCGTTAGCGAACAAATAATTATTGTATCAATAAAAGGCTCTAAAATAGCAACCATTCCTTCGGAAACCGGCTCATGGGCACGTGCTGCTGCATGGGCAATAGGGGCTGAACCTTGCCCTGCTTCATTTGAAAACAATCCGCGATTAACGCCACGGTTGAAAGCAAAAGCAAAGCTTGCTCCAAGAAATCCTCCTACGGCTGCTGTTCCTGTAAATACATCTACAAAAATAGCTTCAATCGATGGTAAAATATTTTGATAATTGTATAGAATAACCGATAAAGCACCGATAAAATAGATAATTGCCATAGCAGGCACCAGTTTTTCGGTAACTTTTGCAATGCGTTTAATTCCTCCAATGATTACCACGCCCAGCAAAACAGCCAAAATTGCTCCGGTAATATATTGTTGTACACCAAAAGTTGCATAAATTGAATTAGAAATACTGTTTATTTGCGGTAAATTGCCGGTTCCAAAAGATGAAAAAACCGTAGCACCGGCAAAAATAGCAGCCAGCCATTTCATATTCAGCGCATTTTTCATGTAATACATCGGACCCCCTGCAATAAGTCCTTGTTCATCGGTTTCTCTGTATTTATGCGAAAGGGTAACTTCTACAAATTTAGTGGTCATACCAAAAACGGCAGTTACCAGCATCCAAAATAAGGCAGCCGGTCCACCCAAATAAATCGCAAAAGCTACACCGGCAATATTTCCGGTACCTACTGTGCCCGAGAGTGCTGTTGCTAATGCTTGAAAATGAGAAGTATCTCCCTTGTCCGTTTTTTTATCGTAAGTACCTTTAACAATACGTAGGGCATGTTTAAAATACCTGATTTGCGGAAATTTAAGGTAGATAGTAAAAAACAAACCGGTACCCAAAAGAGCAAATACAAACCATTGTGAACCGCCAATGTGTGCATCAATTTGCGAAAGTATTTCCTGAAATGTCTGCATATTTATATTCTTAGATTTGAAAAAGCCAAAGGTAAAAAAAATGATGAAATGTCAATAATTATTCTTTGAACATAAAATAGACAGCTAAAATAAGAAATATAAATGCAATTAAATGGTTCCATTTAAGGCTTTGATTATTAAAGAAAAGTAAAGTAAATATACTGAAAATCAATAAGGTAATTACTTCTTGGATTACTTTTAATTGAACTAAGGAAAACGGTCCGCCATTACCGTTATAACCAATTTTATTGGCAGGTACCTGAAAAATATATTCAAATAATGCAATACCCCAACTTAAAAGTATTATGGTAAAAAGTCCTAATTTATTGAATTTACTCCATTCTTCTAATTTTAGATGCCCATACCAGGCGATGGTCATAAATGTATTGGATAAAATCAGCAATCCTATAGTGTAAAGTGCTTTCATTTTAATGAATTTTTACTAAATTATTTTTAATACTCCCAAATCCAGAGGAGCAGTTATTAATCTTGATGCTTATACTTTTAATTGATTTAAATGATGATATGTCTCTGAGCTTATCCGTCTACAGATGAGTGGATGTTTTATCTCAGTTAAATAAAAGCGGCTCTATCTTGATTTTAACGGGTGAAATTATTTTTTCTGCAATAATTATTTTAATAACCTACTATATTTAAAATAGAGTTATTAAAGTAAAGTAGTGAGTATAAAAATATTTGTGAAAATATTTCAATGGATGTAATTTTTATTCAAAAACCAAATTAAAGCTAATTTTCAAGATATCATCCATCTCCATTCCCATCAATGCGGGTCTTTTGATTTTAAAATCAGATAGTTTTATCGGAAAATTTCCACTTACGAAGATTGTTCCTTTCTTTTTCTTGAAAACGGCATCTGATTCAAGTTTTTTTTCTATTCCATGAAAATTTAAAGTTCCGATAAAGTGTAGCTTGTCATTTTTTTGTTCAATTTTAATACTTTTAAATGTAATGTACGGGTATTTTATAGCATCAGTAATCTCAATCATGTGCGAATCCCGATTAGAATTTTCACTGTTAAAAGAAGATACCTTAACTTTAGCAGCAACGGCAGTAATCATATTTTTATCAGTATTGGTAATGATTATTGCAATAACTTTATGGCTTATTCCCTCCCAATCATGCAAAGGGTGTGATGCCGCATATTTAATGAAAGATTTTTGAGGGTTGTTTCTTAATTTAAGTTGATTTTGAGCTAAAATATTAGAAAAATAAATTAGTATAATTGTAAAAAGTATTAGTTTTTTCATTGTTTATTATTTTTGAATATTAGAATTTTATAATTACCATTGCAGCAAATAAGGAACCAAATGCTGTAAAAGCTGCGGCTCTGTGATAGGGTTTTAATTTGGGATTATCTTCTGCATAACCGGCTAAGATGTTCGTTGCTATCATACTTGTGATATGTAAAATTGCCAGATATTTATGAATTTTGATACTACCGTACCCATTGTATTCATTAAGCATTTTGGGAGGAGCAAAAAGAGCTAAAGCAGCAGTAAGGGAGTAGCTTATATTTACACCGGCTGCCAGTCCTTCATGTACTTCTTTTAACGAATAATCACCATTATAGAGTTTTTGACCGATAATTCCTTGTGCAACCATACCTCCAAGTGTAATAATTCCGGTTATTTGATGAGCAACCAACATTTTTCTTCTGATTTTTAATTCAAGTTCCCGAGATTCGGGTGAAAGTTCAAATTTTGAAAAATTTCTCATCAAGCCTTTATTTCCCCATAGTATTTTTTGGGTAATCAAAAATTTTGAAGGTAATAAACTTACACTGTCTTCATTTTCATTAATCTCCATTAATAAATCATCCGAACTTATCTTAACTGTATCTGTTTGGGCTAATACAGTAAATCTTAAAGCAATAAAAGTTATTAAAAAAAGGATGTTTTTCATACTGTAATTATTTAAGTTATTAAATTTCTTTAAATTAGGCTCCGGTCAATACCGCAACAGTTTCATTTATACTTAAAGTGACTATTTTACTTTAATTTTATTTTTAATATTTGAACTTTTAAGAGATAATGTAAGTAAAAACCTTAACAATTACTGTGGTATTGCTAACAACGATAATTTTACTACTTTATTTTTGATAGTCCTATTTTATTTGAATTTATGTTATTTGTATTTCTTTTTGCGTTTTATAATCCTGTCTATCTTATTATTTCCGGCTTTTATTATTCTTGTTTGCTATTTTATCAAATGTATTAACCGGCATTAAATCAATCATAAAATTATTATTAAGATATCAAGAGAATTGCCATTAAAAGCAAGTTCTATACCTTCTTTTAACTCATAAGTTTTATTTGAAACTTTTTTGATTCTTTTCTGTGCTTTTTTAAGCATATCCGCTGATAAGTCTATTTCGATATTTTTATCCCATGGGTTTAGTTTTACTATTTTTTCGAATACAACACCGATTCCGCAAGTAACATCTAAAGTATCCAGTCCGTTTTTTATTTCTGCAAAATCAATTACCTTTTTAGCTGCTTTACTTTTTGTAATTAAACTCCAAAAGTTATAAGAATTAACTACTTTTTTGTAGTTATACTTTATTTTTTCATCATCAAACTTTCGTTCTAATATTTTCATTGCAAACGCTTTACTATTATTGCTCCTAATAATTCCTGCCTGAAAATTTATTTCTAAACATTTTAATTAAATTCAAAACCAATAGCTTTAATCTTACAATTGTCAATACAAGTACCACAAAGAATACATTCTGAATGTTCCATATTATTTTCTTTCACCATTTTTTCTACGGGTAAACTCATAGGACATTGATAAGTACAAGTATGGCAATGAATACAACGGTCGGAAGCAGAATATAATCGCAATGAAGGAACTTTTATCAAATTTGCTAATTTTCGCCCGATTATCATAAAAGGAGCCATCCAACAAATATGATGACAAAACGATTTTCGTCCAACTATAAATGCAGGTATAACAATCAGTGACAAAACTGAAAAATACGTTAATAATGCACCACTACTTCCTATTGAAAGTCCATAAGTTGTTTGATAAAAAGGATCTATTATTTTGTATCCTCCATTTTTAATTGCGAGTATGGCAATATATGAAATCCAGGGTAACCAAATAAGCCATTTGATTATATTGCCTTTTTTAACTTTTTTGTTCTTTATTTGAATAATCTGCTCTTGTATGCCACTGGCAGGACAAATCCAAGCACAATATGCCCTTCCAAATAAAAGTGAACCGACAAACATTAAAACAAAAACAACAAAACTTCCGGAAATGATACCCTTATGTGTGGCTTCTATAATAAGGTAGGGTGAGAAATAATAAAAAACTGCCGGAAAAATTAAGAATGTAATAATTAAAATAGATTTTCTGATTTTTTGTCTTCGATTTTCCATTTTTAAAATTACTTATTTGAAAAATTAAGCTCGTACTTTAACAAATATTTTCTTGCTTTGCCTAAGCCGACTTATTTATGGCTTTTTTATAGGAAATTTTAACTTGTTAATATTCTGTAAGCTAAATGTATTATTTGCGTTTTTTTACAAGTCCAGTTTTGGGTATGCTTGAAATTATCTTCACGCATCTGCCGTGTAGCAAAACCCTCGAAATACACGGGTATTCTTTCAAGTTTCGACACCTCACATCTGCATATAGCTAATTTTATGAGTTTATTTTTTAATCTTCTCATAGAACATCCACTAAGATTAATATTTACTCTTATTTCACCGTATCAAATAATTATGCCCTTGTGTTCGCCTGCTGGCGAATAGATAGTTCATAAACTTTTCTCACACGAAGCCTAATAATTCTATCTAACTAAATCAATGAGTAGTTGAATATTAGGTGATTATGATTTAAGAAAATATATATTGGTAACAAAGCTTGATATAGTCAGCTATTTTATGCTACATTTTTGCAAAGTCTTCTAATACGGTTAAGAGTTGTCATAATAATACTCGTAGCCGGACTTATCAAAAGTAATTATTTCTGATGGCTTGTTCATTTTTTGAAAATTAAAGATATACAAGTATCAGTAATTTGGAAAAGTAAATAGATGATGTCATGAATATTTTATTTGTCTTCTTTAAATTAAAAATAGAATCCTAATAATATTATTACACCACCGATGAAAAATATTTCATAAACTGAGCTCTTTCATAAATAGCAGGGTCTTTTATTTCTCTATAGCTCATTATACCACGAAAATCAGCTATTTTTTCATAATTTTTATTGTCCATCCAATCAGAAATTCCTTGAATAATTTTTGTAAGTTCATCAATACCGTGTTTGTATAAAGTAGAACATACTTGAACGGATTGTGCTCCTGCTAAGAGCATTTTTATGGCAGCTTCTCCATCGTGTACGCCTGTGGATGCAGAAATTTCGATATTGGGAATTAAGTTGGAAGTTATTCCTACCCAGCGTAAGGAATGACGAATATCCGAAGGATTACTGAAAATTTCACCACTGGTAAATTTTAGATTGTTAATATCAATATCGGGTTCATAAAAACGATTAAACAAAACAACTCCTTCTGCCCCATAAGCATTTAAACGGTCAACAATACGTCCTATATTTGTAAAATGACAGCCTATTTTAACGGCAACCGGCAAATCGGTCTCTTCTTTTACATTTTTTAATATATCAATATATTTTTGTTCTATATCCTTTGATTTTATATCCCGGTTTGAAACAACAATGTGTATATTTAATTCAAGAGCATCAGCTCCTGCTTCTTCAATATCGGCAGCATATTTTGTCCAGTCTTTTTCCGAAACACAGTTGATGCTTGCAATTACCGGAATTGATACACTTGCTTTTGCTTCTTTTATCAGGTTTAAATACTCGTTCAGTGTGTTGTCTTTTGCATAATGCAGTATATAATCGCTTGCTTCGGGATATCTTTTATGTTGAAGCAAACTGCTTGTTTCGTAATTAATTTGTTCTTCGAACAGCGATTTAAGTACAACAGCAGCTGCTCCTTTTTCTTCTAATTTTTTAATTTTCTCAACAGAATTGGTCAATGCTGAGCTACTTACAATAATCGGATTTTTTAATTTTAATCCCAGATACGAGGTTTGAAGATTTGCCATGATGTATTTTTATGATTTAATATACCCGTTTCAAAATTAATGATTTTTTTAGTTTTTTATGCTTGTCTATGCTTATTTAAAATTTTTCTAAATTCAGTTTTTGTATTCACGTGCACCAAACAATGTACTACCCAGTCGTATCATTGTGCTACCTTCTTCAATTGCTATTTCAAAATCTTGCGACATTCCCATTGAAAGTTCTTTAAAATCGGCTTTATTTTTAAAATATTTTTCTTTTAAATATTCAAAACATTTTTTTACTTGCCTGAATTCATTATGCACCAATTCTTTGTCGGGTGTGTTGGTTGCCATTGCCATTAAGCCCATTGGGTTAATGTTTTTTAGGTCTTTATATTCCTGTGTGTTGATTATTGCTTCAACTTCTTCACAGCTCATTCCGAATTTGCTTTCTTCTTTGGCAACATGTAATTGAAACAGAAAATTTATTGTCCTGTTGTTTTTTAATGCTTCTTTGTTAATGGTTTTTAACAACTTAAAACTATCCACAGCGTGAATGAGTTCTACAAAAGGAGCAATATATTTTACTTTATTGCTTTGTAAGTGTCCAATCATGTGCCAGCGAATATCTTTAGGCATCTGCTCGTATTTTTCGCGAAGTTCTTGCACTTTGTTTTCACCAAATACCCGGTAACCCAAATTATAAGCCTGCATAATCAGTTCAACCGGCTTTGTTTTGGATACTGCTACCAAAAGTACATTATTGGGAATTTTATTATGTATTTTTTCAAAATTTGCTTTTATATCGGTCATTTTTAATAATTTTTATAATACGCTTGCAAATTTATAGTTAAAGTCTTAAAAAAATTACTTTTTTTGTATGATTTTAAAACATAATTATAAAATATCCATAAGGTTAGTAGGCAGACCTATGCAGATGATTATATTAATCAGCACAAATTATCAGAGAAATCTGTGTTAATCCTATTAATCAGTGAATTTAAAAGAAATATTTAAAAAGCAATTTGAGAGTTTATAGCAAAAACCAATAAAATTTATAAATCACATGAAAATAGCAGTATCTTCTATAAACCCTGTAAAAATTGAAGCAGTACGTGCAGCTTTTAAGAAAATCTTCCCCGAAAGGGAAATTGAAATTTTGAGTGCAAAAGTAAAAAGCGGGGTGAGTGACAAGCCTATGAGTGAAGAAGAAACATTACAAGGTGCTTTAAACCGTGCCATGGAAGTGTTTGAGAAATTTCACGATGCTGATTTTAGTGTGGGCATAGAAGGAGGTGTACATTTTTATGAAGAACGTACCGATGCTTTTGCATGGGTTGTAATACAGTCAAAATCCGGTAAAATTGCTAAATCCAAAACAAGTACTTTTGCCCTGCCGAAAAAAATAAGCAATTTACTTAAAGATGGTTATGAATTAGGCACTGCTGATGATATGGTTTTTAAACAAAATAACTCAAAACAAAAAAACGGTGCGGTGGGTTTATTAACACAAAATGCAGTTACCCGGAAAGAACTTTACAATCAGGCTGTAGTTTTGGCTTTAATACCACACGTAAACCGAGAACTGTATTAAGAATTATTTGAAAGATTTTATGGAAAAATTTACCCTGTAACTATAAACAAGTCAATTTAGTATTTGCTTTTTAATATGAAAAGCAACTTCTCGGCATTCATAAATAGTAGTTTTGTTTTTTCGTTTGTTTTTTTACATTTTCAAATGTTTTTTCCTAATTTTAATTTCTATTTTTTTTCTATAAATTTTGTTTATTATTCATCTTTTTCTTTGAATAATATTCGATATTTTTTTGTTCGTTTTCTTTGAAAAACGACTGATTTTTTTT
>JAKIUH010000512.1 GCA_021647685.1 Bacteroidales bacterium | reverse complement strand
GTATTGTACCGTATCCGACGTAGTGAAATGCCTGATGAAATTTTTGTTTGCTTATTTCATACCGATGAATTGGTTTATTCTACGGCAGCAAAAATTATTTACGAAGAAAATCCGGTAAAATGTGCGGATTATCTTGAAAAAATGACACCAAAAAAGAAACAACTTCTTAACGATTTATCAAATGATGGTTTTGTAATTGCCGAAAGGATTAAATATTTGAAAAAACACCCTATGTTTTTCAGTGTCCCTGAAAATCATTTGGCTAAATTGGCAAAATTGGTTTCTGTTAAGATTTTAAATGCTGATGAAGAAATTTTTATCCAAAATAAAGACCATTCAGATAATGTAATTATTGTTTTAAGGGGAGAATTAAAAGGAGTTAATCCTGATGAAAATACGGAAGACCAATTATTTGGAAAAAATGAAATTATTACTTCGGGAATCAATTTAAAAGAAAATATTCGTAGTTTAAAAAGTACTACAAAAACAACTTTATTGCTTGCCCGTAGATTTGATTATTATAACCTTCTGGTAGATGAAACCGAAATTATGCAACACATTTTTGGAGAAGTTTCGGGAGATGAATAATTTGTTTAGGTGATTATTAATACTTGAACCACATTAATAGAATAGCCAAAGTAAGCAAAAATCTAATTTTGTCTGTTTTGGCTAATTCTATTTATTTCCGGTTTGGATTCTATAATTCAGCAGCCAACCTACTGCCTTGTTCAATGGCTCGTTTGGCATCTAGCTCTCCGGCTTCAAAGGCACCTCCAATAATATGAACATTTACGCCTAAGGATTTTAGCGGCTCATATAATTCGTTCACACTGTATTGTCCGGCACAAATAATAATATTATCCGCCTCGATGAGTTCCTCTTTTCCGTTCCGGCTAATATGTAAACCTTTATCATCTATTTTATGGTACTGAACAGCATTAAGCATACGTACTTTTTTGTTTTTCAGCGAAAGACGATGCACCCACCCTGTTGTTTTTCCAAGACCTGCACCAATTTTTGTTTTTTTGCGCTGCATCATGGTTATTTGTCGTGGCGAAGGACTTATTTCCGGTTTTATTCCTTCAATTCCACCTCTTACTTCATTTTTTTCATCAATTCCCCATTCTTTTAAAAATTCTTTCAGGGGTGTTTCTTTTGAGGGGGTGTGTGTAAGATATTCCGCAACATCAAAACCAATACCGCCGGCACCGATGATAGCAACTTTTTCTCCTACCGGCTTTTTGTCTTTTAAAACTTCAATATAGCTCAATACTTTTGGGTGTTCAATACCTTCAATTTGAGGTTTTCTTGCTTGAACTCCTGTGGCAATAATTATTTCATCAAAAGTTTTTAAATCATCAGTACTTGCTTTTGTGTTGAGTTTAAGTTCAATATTGTGCAGTCCAATTTGTTTTTTGTAATAGCGCAATGTTTCATGAAATTCTTCTTTACCGGGAATTTCTTTGGCAATATTAAATTGTCCGCCAATTTCAGAAGCCGCTTCAAATAAAGTAACTTTATGCCCGCGCTCTGCAAGTATAGTTGCTGAGGATAGCCCGGCAGGACCAGCACCCACAACGGCAATGTTTTTTACATTTTTAGCCGGTAAATAGTTTAATTCCGTTTCGTGGCAAGCACGCGGGTTTACTAAACAAGAAGCGGTTTTTCGAGCAAAAATATGATCCAGACAAGCCTGATTACATGCAATACAAGTATTTATTTCATCTTCTCTGCCTTCGGCAGCTTTGTTTACAAACTCCGGGTCAGCAAGGAAGGGGCGCGCCATAGAAACCATGTCTGCATCACCGTTTTCAAGAATTTGCTCGGCTGTTTCGGGACGGTTTATTCTATTGGTAGTTATTAAAGGAATATTTACTTCGCCTTTCATTTTACGGGTAACCCATGTAAAAGCAGCACGCGGTACCATGGTCGCAATAGTAGGTATGCGCGATTCGTGCCAACCAATGCCGGTATTTATAATATTTACTCCGGCTTTTTCCAGCTCTTTTGCCAATAGTACCACTTCTTCCCATGAACTTCCTCCGGGCACCAAATCAAGCATTGACAAACGGAAAATAATGATAAAATTTTCGCCTACTGCTTTGCGAA
>JAKIUH010000126.1 GCA_021647685.1 Bacteroidales bacterium | reverse complement strand
TGGAATTTGGATTTTATAAAGAGCAACTAATGAACCTTGTAAAAAAAGGAAAAGAAGGTGCCGAAGAAATAGCTGCCATAATGGACAAATTAAGAAATCATCCACCTGTAGAAATTAACGGTTCAAAAGTAATCATGGTTAAAGATTATTTGCAAAGCATCAGTAAAGATTTGGAAACCGGTAATGAAAGTACTATTAACTTACCTAAATCAAATGTTTTGCAGTTCTTTTTGGCGGACGGGAGCAAAGTATCTGTACGCCCATCGGGTACAGAACCTAAAATTAAATTTTATGCAAGTGTAAAAGGAAATTTGGAGAAAAAAGAGGATTTTGAAAAAATAAATTCGGAATTAGATAAACAAATTACTAATTTATTGTCATATTTTAAATAAACCGGCTTGAATAAAAATATTTATGGCATACTTATAGTTTTGGGCTTTTTTGTATCTATTAGCTTACAAACGAAAGCCCAATTTTTAGATGACGAATTTTGTGGGAATAAAGAAGTTTTAAATCTATATATACGTAAAAAACCATGGAAAGGTGCCAATAGTTTTTTATACAATTATTTAAAAGAAATTAATTATTCAAATAAAATTGACTCTGTGCGTTATCGTGTGCCTTTAAAATTTTGGATTTATCAAAGCAATGATGCAAGCATAGGTATAGCCGACAGTACGCTTAAGCGATTAATGAATGAATTAAATTATTACCAAAGACAGAATAAAACAGGTTTTCGGTACTATATATCAGCAGTAGAGCGAATTAATAAAACAAAAAGATTAAAATTAGGTTATTTTTTGGAAGCACCTTGGCAAACAATTATTCATAAAGACAAAGGCTGTATTAATGTTTATCTTACAAAAACTATTAAAAAAAGAGTTTTGGGTGATAAATATATTGTACGCGGCACATTCAACACATTAACGAATGCGGTTATCATTCAATACAACACTTCATCTACGGGTTTATCGCATGAAATAGGACATTATTTCGGGCTTTTGCACCCACATAGAAACTATAATAAAGGAAAAGCCAAACAAGAAAGTGTAAGCCGAACCCGAACTTTTAAGCGCTTGTTTAAAAAAGGACTTATTTGTGAAAAAAACGGAGACGGACTTGCAGATACTCCTGCCGAACCCAAACTATCGCATCTTGTGGATAATGATTGTAATTTTATTGGTAATTCATTAAAAGATCGTTGGGGCGATAATTATCAATCGCAAACCAATAATATTATGTCTTATCCAACACATTACCGTTGCAGGAAAATATTTACAGAGGGACAAAAAGCCGTAATGCTTTATTCTGCTTCGCAGAATAAATTTTCTTCATCTTGGACAACTGCCATAGCCCAAAATAATGTTTACAAATTTGACAGATATGAACCTGACGATTCTTTTGAGAGTGCCGGTGAAATAAAAGCAAACGAAATACAAAGCCATACATTTCATAAGTTATTTAAAGATGAAAATAATAATATCTTTTATGATATGGAAGACTGGCTGTATTTTACTATTGAAAATGCCAAAGAAAAAACCGTGAATATTAGTATAATTACAAAAGATACTTTAAAAACACCACTAAAAATTCAAATACTTGACGAAAACAGAAATATAATACAAAATACAAAATTTAAAGATAAATTAATGCTTCACTTTAATATCAATACGAATAATAAAAGTACATATTTTATCTTAATAGAAAATAAAAATATTCCTGTAAATCAAGCATATTCTTATCAGGTTTCACTAAGGCTGAAATAGCCGTATGGTCTGATTATTGTAGTGTTCTATAAATTCAGTTTAAATAGTTTTTAAATATGAGAAAAGTTTTATTATCTGCACTTATTGCTTTAATTATTGGCACCATTCCGGGACAAGCTCAGAAAATTCCTGAGTTTAAACAAAAAATGTATGTTGATTCTTTAAACAGACTGTACGTAAATAAAGATCAGCCGATTTATTTATGGCTATCCACTACCCAAAATAAAGATTCGGTAGTATTACTGCAAAGTCATGAAAGCAAAAACTATGTAAATCCTTTTTATTTTGATACAGAAGGAATGAACACCGTTAGAACACCATCTAAAGTGGATAAAAAAACACGCGAAGTTGTAGTTCCAAAGTCCGACATTATATTTGAAGTATATGCAGATGGTTTAGCACCCGTTAGTTATTTACATTTTTCAGAAGCAAAAGAATTTGTTAAAACAGGAAAAAACTATTACGGTAAAGGCTTATCATTAAAAATTTCGGCAAGAGATGCAGTTTCGGGTGTCCAAGATATTTATTACTCCATTAATGGAAGTGAATACAAAAAATATCAAACCGAAATTCATTTTGAAAAAGAAGGAGAAGTTATTTTAAAATATTTTTCGGTAGATCATGTGGGTAATGTAGAAAAAATTAAAACAAAAACTTTTTTTCTTGACTTTAGCCCTCCTGTAATTAAAAAAGAAAAAACAGGAACGACAACAGGAAATGTTTTATCAAAAAACACCAAAATTGTTTTAACGGCAACTGATAATCTTTCGGGTGTTAAAAATGTTTTTTATTCTATTGATGGAAAGTCGCCCGTATTATACGCTCATCCGCTGCCTGCCTATATATTAGGAGAAGGAGAGCATAAATTTGATTATTATGCAGTTGATAATGTTGGTAACACTAGCCTAAGCGATGAAAAAGCCAGCATTGAATATTCAACACCACTAATATACGATAATTCAGGACCGGAAGTAAGTATTGTTCATCAAAGTGGATGTTCATACGAAAAAAACAATATATTGTACCTTGCTAAAAATTGCAAAATTGGTTTTGATGCAAATGATGATTATACCGCTGTAAAAAAGATTGAATACGGTATAGACACAAAAACGCAGTATGTTGAATATATTGATAACTTTAGTATGCCAGAGAATAAAAAAAGTTTTGCGCTATACTACAGAGCGGTGGACGAAGTTAATAATTACTCAAAAGCATATTACAAACAAATTATAATCGACGATAAAGCACCCGTAAGCTGGATAAAGTTTGGTTTACCCCATTTTTTTGATAGAGATACTTTTTTTATTAGTGACAAAACGGTAATCAGTTTGTTTGCAAAAGATGAACGAACAGGTGTGCTGAAAACTGAATACAGTATTAACAACTCGTCTTTTGTTGATTATTCAAAAAACTTTAAATTAAACAAATACGGGTTTAATACTATTCGATTTAAATCAACGGATAAGGTAGGGAATCAAGAAAAAGTAAAAACAAGCAATGTTGTAATGGACAATTTAGCTCCTGAAATATATGTTCGTTTTTCAATTGAAAGTATCGGAACAAAAGAATATGATGGAGAACAAGTAAATATTTATCCTAGATATTCTAAAATGTATATTGCTGCAACAGATAAAAACTCGGGAACAGCATCTATACTATACTCAGTTAATAATTCCGGTTTTTTAAATTATGCTGTTAACAATCAAATTACCAAAGGTAATGTTTTCTCAAAAGCAGGATTTTATACGGTAAAAATAAAGGCCACTGATAAATTAGGAAATAAAAAAGAAGAGTTGTTTAAATTTTTTATTGAATAATTCTGTTTGAGGATAGCCCCAAACAGAATTGTCGTATATTTTATTTTAACGCATCAATTAATTTCACCAATTTATTATAAGTTTGACGGCTAACTGTTTCTAACGGCGGGCGTAAATAGTTTTCGATAATGCCTTTAATTTTTAAAGCAGCTTTTATACCTCCCGGATTTCCCTCAACAAATAATGTTTGCATAATTTCCAGCAAGTTGTTTTGAATTTTCATAGCTTCGGCAAATTTTCCTTTTAGAGCAAATTGAACCAACTCACCATATTCCTTCGGAAAAGCATTAGCCGTTACGGAAATTACTCCCGATGCCCCCATAGATATCATGGGTAAGGTAAGCGTATCTTCACCCGATATCAACATAAAATCATCAGGCTTGTCACGCAAAATATGCATCATCTGTTCAAAATTACCCGATGCTTCTTTAACGGCAACAATATTGCTACATTTATGAGCCAGCTCCAAAGTTGTTTCTGCAGCAATATTAACGCCTGTTCTACCGGGTACATTATATAAAATTAGCGGTACCGGACTGGCTACCGAAATATCTTTATAATGATTTAAAAGACCTTTTTGTGTAGGTTTATTATAGTAGGGAGCTACAGACAATACAGCATCAATTCCTGCAAAATTATAATGTTTTATATTACTCACAATTTCTCGTGTATTGTTTCCGCCAAAACCGGCAACAATAGGTACTTTTTTATCTACAAAGTCAATTACAAAATTTAGCAAAGCCTTCTTTTCATCACTATTCAGTGTTGCTGCCTCACCTGTTGTGCCTAATACAACCAAATAATTTACCTTATTATCCAGTAAATGGGATAATAAACGTTCTAACGCGGCGAAATCAATACTAAAATCTTTGCGAAAAGGAGTAACAATTGCTACCCCTGTACCTCTTAACTTTCTCTGTATCATCAATTTATTTTTTTGTTTTAAGGTTTAAAAAACATTGCAATTTAAGGAATATAACAAAGAAATCAAAAACTAGTTTGCAATTTATTGTCATGACAGAAATGATAAAATGATGAAAACATCATTTTTTTGATTCCTAATTAATTTATATAGAAAGTAGATTAACATTAGGATAAAATAATCACTTTAAAAAGCCAAATATCAAAAAATGTCAACATTCTATGTAAATAAAGACTAACTTGTCTTGTTTTATTTATTACAAATACTAATTTTGTTATTTATAAAGAAAATAGAAATGAAAGTAAAAATTGTATTTGGAATACTGTTGGCTATTTTATTAACCAGTTTAATAAACACAGAATTAAAAGCACAAAACCAAAAATTTCCATTGTCCAGATTAGACTCTGCAAATATTAATATTTACAAACAAAAGGCTGATAAATACAGAGCCAATGGAGATTACAGAGAGGAAAGTGATTGTTACAATAAAATTGCGACAATTTGGTGGGAACACAATTATTTCTCACAGGCTGCCGACTACTATATTAAATCCCTGGAAATTAACAAAAAACTGGCAAATGCTAATGGCATTGCCATGATTAACAGCAACTTGGCTCTTATTTATGCCGATAATGGCGAGTATGAAAAAGCTTTGGAATATTTTGACAAAACATTATCCATCAGAAAATCAAGAAAAGAAAAAATAGGAATCATTGCTGCCAGAATTAATATGTCGGTAGTCCTAAACAACTTAAAAAGATATGATGAATCAATAAAGCACCTTAATGCTGCCTTAGATATTGCACGGGAGATGAATGATTATACCCAAATGCGCTCATGTTACGGAATGCTTTCTGAAACCTATGAAAAAGCAGGAAACCTTGAAAAATCAATGTACTACTTTGAGTTATATAAAACATTTAACGAACTTGTAGAAGGGAAAAAGGTTACAAAAGCCTACAATTATGCTAAAGAACAAGAACTAAAAAGAAAACTTGCAGAAAAAGAAAATCAAATAAAGGAATTAGAGTTGATAAAAAAGAATTACGAAATAATAACTACTAAAAAGAATCTGATAAAAACGGAAAAAGAAAAAGTAAGTTTGTTAGATACAATATCAATTAAAGAATTAAAAATAAAATATTTAGAAAATCAAAAGAAATTAGCCCAAGCTATCGCTCAAAAAAACAAATTACTTATTAGAAATATAATTTATATAACTCTGATTATTTCGTTATTACTTTTCATTTTTATATTCTTTTACTTTCAAAAACTAAAATCTTATAAGATTTTAAGAATAAAAAATGCTGAGATTTCCCAAAAGAATGAAGAAATTCAAATTCAGAAAAATAATATTGAAACGCTCCTTGCCGAAACAAGTTTAGCACACGAATCAATTAAAAAAAGTATTGATTACGCAGCTTTTATTCAAAAAGCAATGATTAACAAAACACCCAAACTGTCGGAATATTTTCCCAATTCGTTTATTTTATATAAGCCCAAAGATATTGTAGGAGGAGATTTTTACTGGTACTCCAAAGTAGGCACTAAAATTATAGTTGCTGCTGTTGATTGTACAGGACATGGAGTACCCGGTGCATTTTTAACTATATTGGGAAACAACCTGTTAAATAGGATTGTTAATATTTCAGGACTTACTATGCCGGGAGCTATTTTAAAACAAATGCATATTGAAGTTGGGAAATCATTAAATCAAGAAAATTCAAATAATAAAGACGGCATGGACATGGCATTGTGCACTATTGATACACAAGAAAACAAGCTTTGGTTTGCAGGTGCCAATAATCCTTTAGTAATGTTCCAAGACAACAAAATAAACGTTGTCAAAGGTGAAAAATATGGTATTGCCGGAATGGCTAACTTTATATTTGATAGAATGAAAGAATCCGGAAAATCAGAAGAAATGTATAAAACTCATGAATTTAACATAAGCAAAGATATATGTATTTATTTATTTTCTGATGGATACAGTGACCAAATAGGTGGCAGAGAAGGGAAAAAACTTAAAACGAAGTATTTTATCAATTTACTCGAAGACCATCATAAAAAACCTGCTTCGGTTCAAAAAAAATATTTGATTGATTTTTTTGAAAAGTGGAAAGGCAATGAGGAGCAAGTGGACGACATAGTTGTAATTGGAATTAAATTTTAAAGTAGTACGAATATGAGAACAACTAAATTAATTATTACACTTTTGCTGGCATTAGTAATATATTCCGGTATAGCGCAAAATCAAATTATTCCCGAAAAAAAGAGTTATCAAGACACAACAGGTTTGCTTTATTGGAATAAAAGTGAACCGGTATATATACATTTATCATCCAAACCTGATGAAAAAGGTGATTTATTAAAAAGCAAAGTTCATGCACAATATACAAACCCATTTTATTTTGACAGCGAGGGAATTAACTACGTACGAACAAGATATGCGGTTGATACGGCAAGCAAAAAAACAATTATACCTCATATCGAAATCCTTTTTGAAGTTTACGCTGACGGGAAAGCTCCAAACACAAAAGCATATTTTACCGGGGCAAATAAAATTATTGTAGGAAGTAAAACATATTATGGTAAAGGTTTAAAAATCACTTTAAAATCAACAGATGCAGGTTCCGGGGTTGAAAATATTTATTATTCTTTAAATTCAGAAGATTTTAAACCCTATAACAATAAAATAAATTTAAGCACAAATAAAGATAGTTGTGAATTAAAATTCTATTCGGTTGATAAAGTTGGGAATGTTGAAAATATTCAAAAAAACATTATCGAGTTTTATATTGATGAAGAGGCTCCCGAAACATTTCATAATGTAACAGGAATTGATTTAGAAAAAAATATTATTGCATTGAATACAAAAATATATTTAGATGCTTCTGATGCAAAATCAGGACTTAAAACCACTTATTACAAATTTGACGATGGAAAATTTATTCCCTATAATGGAAATATTTTACCTTTAAATCAATTATCTGAAGATCATCATACTTTAACTTACTATTCAGTAGATAAGGTAGGGAATAAAGAAAACCCTAAGACATTTTCTTTCTTTTTGGATAAAAGTGCCCCTATACTAACTTCTGATGTCCTTGGTGACCGGTTTATTGTTAACGGTAAAATATATTTCTCGGGAAGAACAAAACTGAAACTTACTGCTGTGGATAATAAATCCGGCGTTAAAGAAGTTAAATATTCCGTTGATAATTCTGAATTTAAAAAATACACAGCACCCTTTTACCTACCCAAGGAGCCAGGGGTTCATATCATAAAATATTATGCTATTGACCGGATGAACAACTCTACCGGTACTGGTGGAAATAATTATAAAAATTATAAATACTCCACAAAAAAAATATATGTTGATTTAGTAGGTCCTGCACTTAGTCACTCTTATCTTGGAAAACGCTTTTTTACACGCGATACTGTTTTCTTAGGAAAAAACTCAAAAATTAAATTAACGGCAAATGATTTAGAATCCGGTTTACAATACATTTCATACTCGATTGACGGAGAACAAAAAGAAACTATGTACAATGCTCCTTTTAGTGTTAGCGGTAACGGAAAACATTTAATCGAATACTTTGGCTATGATAATGTAAATAATAGAAATATCAATAAATTTTATGTAATTGTAGATGAAACTCCTCCTGAGCCTTCCTACACATTTAGTGTTGAGCCATATCAAAAAGAAGATGGTTTGAATGTATATCCTTCATATGTTAAGATTTATTTATCCGGTGCTGATAAAATGACCGGAACGGAACAAATTTTTTACTCAATAAACGGAAGTCAAGAAAAACTATACACAGTTCCAATTTCAGGATTTAGAAAAGGAAAGAATTTACTCAAATTTAAAACTCTTGATAAGTTGAATAATGAAAAATATGAGGAAATTAATTTTATTATAAAATAAAGACTAATGTCATATCAAGCGTGTTGTATAAGTTGAAATTTACCTTGTTAAATTGTTGGATTGTTGAATTGTTAACTTGTTGAGTTGGTAAATTAGTAAATTGGTTAATTGGTTCTGGGGCATTTTTAAATATTGCTTATTGATTGTTGAATTGTTGGATTGTTCGATTGTTGAATTGTTGATTTTTATTGTGTGAAAATTTTTGCTTTGTTTTAAGCAAAAAGAGCGAAATTTGGTATGAGTAAAACATGCTTGACATGACACTATAATCGTTTTATCAGTTGCACTTTTAACTATTCTTAAATTAAGTACATATTAAAGCAAATATTTCCTCAATTTTAGGAATAGTTTATTACACACGTTAAAAAACATAAAGTATCCTTTCTCTCAATACTGAAAATTAATTTATCTTTGGCGAAAACCAAATAAAAAAATACTGATAATGATAAATAAACAACTTTTAAATCCGCAAAGTATTGTTGTTGTTGGCGGATCAAACGATGTACAAAAACCGGGAGGAAAGGTGCTGAAAAACCTGATTTCCGGTAATTTTAAAGGACAATTATATGTAACAAACCCAAAGGAAAACGAAGTTCAGGGTATTAAAAGCTATAAAAAGACAGAAGATTTACCCAGTGTAGATTTGGCAATTATTGCCATAGCGGCAAAATATTGTCCGCAAACCGTAAAAGTACTTGCCGAAGAAAAAAATACACGAGCGTTTATCATTCTTTCTGCAGGTTTTAGTGAAATGGGCACAGAAGGTAAAAAATTAGAGGACGAAATAGTAGCTACAATAAACAGTGTAAATGGCATTTTAATTGGCCCCAATGGTATTGGTGTATTAACCCCAAATTATCATGGAGTATTTACCGAACCTATTCCTAAAATAGACCCGAAAGGAGTTGATTTTATTTCCGGTTCAGGTGCCACCGCTGTTTTTATTTTAGAAACTGCATTGGCAAGGGGATTAACTTTTGCGAGCATTTATTCCGTAGGAAACAGTGCACAAACAGGAGTAGAAGATATTTTAGAATATATGGACGAAACTTTTGACATTGAAGAAAGTCCGAAAATCAAATTATTATATCTCGAAAATATAGAGAAACCACAAAAACTATTAAAGCATGCTTCATCACTTATCCGTAAAGGTTGTAAAATTGCAGCCATTAAAGCCGGAAGTTCTGATGCCGGCAGTCGTGCAGCATCATCACATACGGGTGCTTTGGCAAGTTCAGATGTTGCCGTAGATGCATTATTTAAAAAAGCGGGTATTGTTCGTTGCTACGGACGCAATGAACTGATAAGCGTAGCTTCGGTATTCAAACAAGCCGAAGCAAAAGGCAAAAATTTTGCTATCGTTACTCACGCAGGCGGTCCGGCAGTGATGCTTACCGATGCTTTGGAAAAAGGCGGATTGAACGTACCGGAAATAAAAAACGAATACACTCCTTTTCTATTGGAAGAACTTTTTCCGGGCTCATCGGTCAGCAACCCAATTGACTTTCTTGCAACAGGAACGGCTGAACAATTAGGAACTATCATTGAGTATGTAAACAAAAAATTTGATGAAGTAGATGCAATGGTGGTTATTTTTGGCACACCCGGTTTATTTAAGGTATTTGATGCTTACAATGTTTTGCATGAAAAAATGCAAAATACTTTAAAACCTATTTATCCGGTATTGCCCTCAACAATGGTAGCCAAGGAAGAAGTAGAAGATTTTGTTTCAAAAGGGCACGTATATTTTCCTGACGAGGTTATTCTGGGAGAAGCACTGGCAAAAGTGTACAATACACCGAAACCTGCCAAAATAGAAACAGATTTTGCTTTTGCCGATGAAAAGAAAATACGCACAATAATTGACACTGCAAAAAATGGTTATCTCTCACCCAAAGAGGTACAAAACCTGTTGGATGCGGTATTAA
>JAKIUH010000125.1 GCA_021647685.1 Bacteroidales bacterium | reverse complement strand
ATATCTATAGTGCTTGAACTAATATATTGTTTCGCTCCGTAATTGCCTTTTTGCAAATACATCTGAAAAATCTTTGCCAAATCATTGGCATTAGTAAAAATACCGGCATGAGCACCAACACCTCCCATCATGGCAGCACCATAATCATGTACGAACCCGTGAATTAATTGTTTGCGAAATACCTTATCTTGTTCCGTAGGAACAATTTGTCGTTTATCAAACTTCCGTAAAGGATTATAAACCGTATAATTCATCCCCAAAGGCTCATAAAAGCTTTTATAAATATAATCGGCATATTGGGTATGTGTTATTTGAGGAATAATCTTATAAAACAGATAATACCCCAGATCACTATATTTATATCCCCTTCTTCTTCGTAAATCCGAGTTATAAATTTCTTTATAAATCGTATCAATAAAAGCTGATTTAATAAATAAGTTATCTGCAACTTGCAAATTGTATTCTTTTGTTTGTTTCTTACTATAAATATCCGGATTTAAATCGTATTTAGCAGGCGTTTTTTCATTATAAGTATGCAAGTAAAAAGGAATCCACGATTTTAAACGTGCTTGATGTGCCAATACTTGCTTTACCGTAATATTTTTCTTATTTGTAGTATCTAAATCTTTTAAATAAAAAGACATTTTTTTATTTACATCAAACTTGCCTTCATCTTTCAACTTCATTAAAACCGGTACTGTTGCCACAACTTTTGTTAGAGATGCTATATCATATAAATCGGTGTTTTGTACCGGAATTTTTTTTTTATAAGTATGATATCCATATGATTTTTGAAAAAATACCACACCATTTTTTATAGCCAAAACCTGACATCCGGGCATCGCTCTTTTTTGTATTGCACCTATAATAATACTATCAATTTTTTTTAGTTTTAACTCATCAATATTTAGTTCAATTGGCGGAGCATATTTTAAACGTATTTTTTTATCGATAATACCGGTACGAACAGGAAATTGTTTTCCGGCAGAAACAGGCAACAGCCCTTTAGCCGGAATCCCTCCGAAAAGTAATTGGGCTGATAAATCACGTGTTATCCGTGTATCCTGATAGGAAACAAGAATAGCTTCAAACTCTTTTTTGTTAAATTTTTGTAAAGTATAAGGACTTGAAAAAATTACCGGAACCACCTTTGTATGTTGTGCTAAACGGTGTACAAACTTTATAGACTCGCCAGTTAATCCAAAATTAGGCGGACGACGGCTTGGCTTATGAAAACTTACGATTACCAAATTATAAGTTGCCAATTTACTTATGAGTATATTAAATTCTTGTTCGCTTGCATCTTTTCTAATACCAAATTTAGCTACTTGGGTGTAATCATTTAAACGTGCCTGAAAATTACTGTATCCGCCATTGCCAATGGCTACAGATGCTATTTTTAAAGTATCAAGATGTTTGAAAGGAATAATATCGTTACGATTTTGCAACAAAGTAAGTGCATTTTCAATAATACGACGATTAATAAGCTCTGCTTCTTTTGAGTTTAAATCGTTAATCCGATATTTTGTATTGACCGGTTTGTATTTGTCCAAGCCTGCCAAGCGCTTAGCTTTAAGCACTTTCATACATCGGGCATTTATTTCTGACTCAGGAATTAAACCCTTTTTTACGGCTGTTTTTATGGTTTGGATACTCGCTTTTACATCGCGCGGCATTAATAAAATATCAACACCGGCAAAAAAAGCTTTGAGCGCAGTTTCGCCGGGGGCATTGTAGGCACTTACCCCTTTCATACCTAATGCATCGGTAAATACCAGCCCTTTAAAGCCTAATTGGTTTTTAAGCAGATTAGTTACAACGTTTTTTGAAAGGCTGGAAGCACTGTGTTCAGTAGAATCTAATGCCGGAATATTCAAATGGGCAATCATCACGGCAGTTAAGCCCTGGTTAATTAAATATTTAAAAGGATATAATTCAAGTGAATCTATTCTTTGAATAGAATGTTTTATTACAGGCAATGTTTTGTGCGAATCGCTATCGGTATCGCCATGACCGGGAAAATGTTTTGCGGTGGCAATTACATGCTGTTCTTGCATCCCATACATATATGCTAATCCTTTACGAGCTACATTTACACGCTCTTCGCCAAAAGAGCGATAGCCGATTACAGGATTTTTAGGATTGTTGTTGATGTCAATAACGGGTGCAAAATTTACATGAACTCCTAAACGGCGGCACTGTTTTCCTATTTCAACACCAAAGTCATAAATCAGCTTATCATTTTGCACGGCACCCATCATCATTTGGCGGGGAAATGAGGGAACACTGTCCAGGCGCATATCCACACCCCATTCAGCATCCATGGCAATTAATAAAGGAACCTTAGAAACAGACTGATAATAATTTGTAAGATTTGCCTGACGAACCGGTCCGCCTTGAAAAAAGATTAAACCGCCGATTTTATATTTTTTGATGATGTTTTCAATTTCTTTTTTATGCTCATATCCACGATTGGAGTATGCTTGCACCATTACTAACTGGGCAATTTTTTCTTCTAATGTTAATGATTTAAAAACAGAATCTACCCATTTGTTTTTTTGATGTATAAATTCAGGCTCGGATATTTGAATATTTTTTTGGTCATTATTGGTAAAACCAAGATTAATAAAGGCACTTGCAAAAAAAATAATTATTGTAAAAACAATAAGTTTGATTGTGAAATAAAGAATTTTCATCGGCTAATATAAAAATGAATGATAAAGAGCCGGCAAATTTAATGTTTAATTAGAAAAATAATAAGTTTAAAAAGAAATATTTAAATTTTTATACCCAAGACTAAAATATCATCAATTTGTTTGTTGTCTCCTTGCCATTCACGGAGTTTCTTTTTAAGAATTAATTTTTGTTCGCTCATATTTTTATCAAAAATATTGCAAAGCAAATGTCTGAAAGGTTTAATTGAAAATTTCCTGCGGTTTGAACCACCTATTTGGTCAGTGTAGCCGTCTGAAAACATATATATTTTATCTCCGGTTTGTAATTTAAAAGATTTGTTGGTAAAGGCTTTTTCAACAATGTACCATCCAATAGGCATTTTATCGGGTTTTATTTCAATAAGCATGTTTTCATCATGTTCACTATGTATTTTATATTCTTCCTGCCCTTCAAAATCAGTATTTGATTTTTCCCGACAGATATACAAAGGTCTGAAAGCACCCGAAAATTGCAATTGTTTTTCTTTCTCATCAATAATAATTAATGCAATGTCCATTCCGTCTTTACGTTCATTATCATCCTCGGCAAAAAAAGTAGCTTTTATTCTTGTTCTTAATTCATCTAAAATATGAGCTGCATTATATACATTTTTCCCAATAATAATTTCATTTAATAAAGAAACTCCCAGCATACTAACCAAAGAACCCGGCACTCCATGTCCGGTACAGTCGGCAACAGCTATAAAAGTAAGCTCTTTATTATTAATTCTTATTTTCTTAAACCAGTAAAAATCACCACTCACAATATCCCGTGGATAAAATAAAATAAAATTTTCATAATGGGCTTCCAATAATTTTGCATACGGAAGTACTGCTTTTTGTATTCTTTTTGCATATTGAATACTATCCGTTACTTCTTTATTCTTTTTTTCAAGATGCTTTTTTTGCTCTTCCAGTTCATCTCTTTGGGCTAATATTTCTTCTTTTTGTGTTAAAACTTCTTGATTTTTGGTTTTTAATAATTTTTCATTGATAAAACTTTTTCAGATAAATATTTCTAAAACATATGCAGCAATATTTACTGCCATAATGATTGTAATAAGAAAAAACATGTTATTGATAAAAATATCAATATTTTTTTCGATAAGGTTTTGCTTAAAAACAGCAATATAAATATAAGCAACTGTTATAATCAAAGTATTAATAAGCAGTGGAACTAATCTTATCCTCAAAGGAATAGCAACCATGAAAATAACTAATAGACCAATATAATAATTCATATAGCTCATTTCATGAGGCTTGCTGTATAAAATCATTAATAATATCGCTATATTGTATAAAAAGTTGGCTGTGGATACTATTAATTGAAAGTGAGCAATAAAAAATTTTTTCTTAATAATTGAAATGAACAAAGCCAGACCAATACCAATGTTTCCAAGTACTCTAAGTTTCCACAGTAGCCTATAAGAATTAGGGGCAGATAAATAATCAAGATAGAAATAGGCAATACTGGCCATTAAAATAACCGTAGATGTTAATCGAAACAAAAAAATTGAGCGCTCATTGTAATAAATGCCAAACTCTTTAAGTTCAGATTTTGATAATTTGGGTATCAGCCAGTCTGCTTCCATATTTTAAGTTAAGGAGCGATTAATAAATCTATAAAAAAGTTTGTATTTTGGGGTTTTATGTTCAGTACAAATCTAATAATTCCCTGTCAAAATCAGAAAAAAACAGATAAATAATTCAAATATATTAAGAAAAATTAATTCATTAATTATTTTTCAATTAAATTTGATTTCAAAATAATGCAATAGTTTATCAATTTTCTAAAACTATAATCCATTTTTATATCAGGTAACTATTTATAAATTTAATACTAAATCAAAATGAAAAACAAATCAATTTTTCTCACCACATTTATTGCTCTACTTTCCGTTTTACAGCTCACAGCACAGGAAAAGCGCTTTTTTATGCCTGTTGAAATTAAAAAGGCATACGATAACGAAACCCGATCTTATGACGGAAAACCCGGTGTCAAATATTGGCAAAATACGGCTGATTACACGATTGATGTAAAAGTTAATGTTGATAAAAAATATCTTGAAGGAAAGGAAAATGTTATTTATTACAATAATAGTCCGAATGATTTAAACACCATTATGCTAAGATTATATTATGATGCCTATAAAAAGGGGAACATTCGGGGAATTCCTGTTAAAAAAGAAGATTTAAGCGATGGGGTTGAGCTTAAATCTATTATAATTAACGGCGACACTGTTGATTTAAAAAATGAGAAAAAGGTGTGGCGATATGGAACAAATATGTCGATACGTTTGAATGATTTGCTTAAATCGGGCGAAAAATTAAATTTGAAAGTTGTTTGGAAACAGGGTATTCCTGCAACAAACCGACGCTCGGGAGTTTATGACAGCACCACTTTTTTTATCGGACAGTGGTATCCGCAAGTTGCCGTTTATGATGATTTATTTGGCTGGGATCATTTAAATTTTGATTTTAATACCGAGTTTTATAATAATTTGGCAAATTTTGATGTTAAAATCAGTTTACCGGAGAATTTTGCTGTTTGGGCAACAGGTACTTTTGAGAATGCCCAAGAAGTGCTACCCGAAAATATTTATACAAAGTATAAAAAAGCGCAACAATCAGAAGAGCCTGTGCATGTAATTGATGCAAGTGATTTAAAATCCGGATTTAAAACATTGAATAACACATGGCACTATACGGCTCGGGAAGTATCTGATTTTGGTTTTGGCTTGAGTAATCATTATTGTTGGGATGCAATTTCAGTGCCTATTGGAAACAAAAAAGTGTTGGTTAGTTCTGCATATCCAAGTTTTCAGGCTGATAAATATAAAGAACATGTAAAAATGCAAGGAAAAGTCATGACTCATTTCTCAAATGATTTTCCGGGTATTCCTTATCCTTATGAAGCTTTTACAACCTTTATTGGTTTACATGGAGGCGGAATGGAATATCCTATGTTGGCAAATAATGCATCGCAAAGTACAGGTTTGGCAATACATGAAATGTTTCACACATATTTCCCAATGTATGTTCGTATTAATGAGCGCCGTTGGGCATGGATGGACGAAGGTTGGGCAGAATACGGAACAACTATTGTTAATAATCGTTATTTTAAAAATAAAAATGATTTTGAAGATGTTTTTTCAGAAGAAAATGTGAGCGATTACGGTTTATTGGGCACTGTTGAAGATTTACCTTTAATTGTTTCTTCTCAATTTATGGATGAAAGCAATTATGGCTATGCCAGCTATCCATTGCCGGCAAATGTTTACGGTATTTTACATCAATATCTGGGTGAGGAGCTTTTTATGAAATGTTATCGCGAATACATTCGCCGGTGGGCAAAAAAATCGCCTTCACCTTATGATTTCTTCTATACTTTTGAAAATGTATCGGGTCAGGATTTATCATGGATTTGGAAACCTTGGTTTTTTGAATTCGGATATCCTGATGTTGATGTACAGGGACTGAAAAAAAATAAATTGCAGATTACGAACTTAGGGAACAAACCGGTTCCGCTTTTTATTGAAGTTCTATATAATGACAGTAGTGTTCAAAAAATAGAAAAAGATGCAAGCATTTGGAAAAGTGCTAAAAAATCAATTGTGAATATTGATATTCCAAACTATAAAAATATTGATAAGATATTTGTTAATAAAAATATATCCGATTTAAATTCTTTAAACAATTTTTATCCGCCCTTGAAAGAATGGTATGCAAAAATAAATCTTCCAGAAGATATTTTAGGAGATTATATCCTTTCTATTAACGGTTTATCGTTTTCTTTTTTTAAAGAAAATGGAATTATTTATGTAAAATTTAAAGGTTGGGGGAAATCAGCCTTATATCCTGTAAACTCTACTACTTTAAGCTCATTTTCCGAAAATGAAGATTATAAATTTATCTTTGATGAAAACGGTAAATGTACGGGAGTGAATGTGGGTTTGGGTGATTTTTTGTTGGAAGCTTCAAAAATTACCCCATAAAAAAACATCCTGTAAATGAAATAAATGTACAAAAAAATCGTGTTTCATTATGAATTATTGAATTATATCAGTCATTGTATAGTACCTTAAATCAGCAAACTATATTTTACAAGAAAAATAGTTTGCTGATTTAAGGTAAAATTCACTCCCGCGCTACTCTTTTAATCCTGAATTATTAGCTATGTCTATAGCAAAAAGTCAAACCGTTTAAACAATTTCCCGTTCACTTTATAGCAAGTATCTACAAATTAATCAAAATAAGTTTGATGTTTATCTATAAATCCATAATTTTAAGTACTATTTTTAAATTAAACCTGTTAAAAAAACAGACTTAATTTATTCACCAAAAACTAAATGAAATGAAAAAAATATTGATAATTATTCTGCTAGGCATTATCAACCTAAACATATCGGCACAACAAACAGGCTGTATATCAGGAAACTGCGATAATGGATAAGGTACATGGGTTTATAAAAGCGGAGCAAAATACGTAGGACAATTCAAAAACAAACAGTTCAATGGTGAAGGAACCTATTATTTTGCAAACGGCGATGTTTATAAAGGGCATTTTAAAAATGATAAATTTTCCGGTTACGGTGTTTATACCAATAAAAAAACCGGTGATGTGTATAAAGGTTTTTGGAAAAACGATAAAAGAAATGGCGAAGGTACTATTGTTTTTGGACCTAACAGTAAATGGGCAGGCGAAAAATATCAGGGAAACTGGCGAAACGATATGCGTGACGGCTGGGGTACCTATTATTATAAAGATGGAGGAAAATATACCGGAGGTTGGAAATTTGATAAACTAAACGGTGAAGGTACTTACTTTTCACCCGATGGAAAAGTAGAAAAAGCATTTTGGGCAGACGGTAAAAAATACGACCCAAAATCAATGAAAAAAGGCTGTATTTCAGGTGATTGCGATAACGGATACGGTACTTGGGTTTTCAATACCGGTGAAAAATATACAGGTTACTGGAAAAATAAAAAACGAAATGGTAAAGGAATTAACTATTTTGTTGATGGCGAATGGTATAAAGGTGAATGGAAAGACGATAAACGGGAGGGATACGGTATAAATTATGAACCAAACGGTGATGTGTACGAAGGAGAATGGAAAAACAATGCACGGCACGGATACGGCAAACTTACCCGCGTAAATGGTGAAGTAAAAGAAGGAATGTGGGAAAATGGAAGATATGTTGCCTCTGGGAAAAATAATTTTGGCTGTATATCCGGTAATTGTGCGAACGGATTTGGAGTTTATCATTGGAAAACAGGTGAAAGATATATTGGATATTGGAAAAACAACAAACGCGAAGGAATAGGAACAAACTACTGGAAATCGGGCAATAAATACGAAGGAAATTGGCGAAACAATATGCCCGAAGGCTATGGTAAATATACCTTTGCTAATGGAATTGTACAAGAAGGTTTTTTTAAAGCAGGAAAATATATTGGCAAAAAAACAGGAAAATCCGGTTGCGTTTCAGGTAATTGCAACAATGGCTACGGTACCTATGTATTGGCAAACGGCGATAAATATATAGGAACTTTTGCAAACGGAAAATACTCAGGACAAGGAACTTATATAATGTCAAACGGCAGTCGTTACAGTGGCGATTTTGTTGAAGGCAGATTGCACGGCTCGGGAACATTATTTTTAGCAAACAAACAAGGAAAATATGTTGGAGAGTTTGCCTATGGCAAATACGATGGCAAAGGTACTTTCTATTATCCGGATGGTCGTGTGCAAGCCGGAATTTGGAAACAAGGTAAATTTGTCGGCGAGCCAAAATCAGATTTCAAAAAACCGGTAATCACTTGGGTAAAACCGAATGATTCTTATATTACCACCACAAAACCTGACATCAAAATACAATTATGTGTAAAATCAAAAGATGCCTTGGAATATGTAAAAATTTACAATAACGATTCCTTAATCTTAAATAATGCCGTAAGAGGATACAATATAGTAGATGCATCATGCGACCATAATATTATAAAGAACCTAAGTCTGCGCCCCGGAGTTAATAAAATAAAAGTAGTGGTAAAAAATATTGCAGGAGAGGCAGTTTCTGAATTAAAAACATTTAAGTACGATGCAGAAACAAGTGCTTATAACAAACGCTTGGCATTGGTTATCGGCAATTCAAAATACCAAATCGGAGCTTTAAGAAACCCTGTAAACGATGCACGGGCAATGGCTAAAAAGTTACAAACAATAGGTTTTGATGTGATGCTTTATACAGATTTAAGCTATCAAGATATGAAGAAAAAAATCAGGGAATTTGGCGATAAGCTTACTAATCAAAAAGGAGTTGGTTTATTTTATTATGCAGGACACGGTGTTCAGGTAAGTGGAGAAAACTACCTTATTCCTATAGATGCACACATCAAAAACTATCAAGACATAGAAGAGCAATCAATAAATCTTAGCAGAGTTACCGGTGAAATGGCTTATGCCCAAAACGAGTTAAACATTATAATATTAGATGCTTGCCGAAATAATCCGTTTGAGGGTTTGGCCGGATCTACCGATAAGGGCTTGGCTGGCACATCCGCTCCATCGGGTACTTTTATTGCTTATGCAACTGCACCCGGGTCTGTTGCTGCCGATGGTTCAGGCAAAAACGGATTATATACACAAGAACTTTTAAAGGTTATCGACTTAAGAGGAGAAAAAATAGAAGATATATTTAAAAGGGTGAGAAGAAGCGTTTATGAACTTTCGTACAAAAAACAAACACCTTGGGAAAATTCTTCAATTTTTGATGATTTTTATTTTATAAAAAACTAATTTTATTTAAAAGCTATGAAAAACTCATTTCTACTATTATCCATATTTTTCAGTTTTATAACATTAAGTTTTGCTCAAGTAGAGGATAACCCAAGTATGGGTTTGAATTTTAATGACCAACAATATGAACAGGACTTAATGAAAGCTCCGCTTACGCGGAGTTTATACGGCGCAAGTTTACCGGTATCGGCATCTTTAAAACAATGGACTCCTACTCCTAAAAGTCAGGGCCAATATGGTACCTGCGTAGGCTGGTCGTCTGCTTATTGTGCTTTTACCATAATTGAAGCACGAAAAAACGGATGGACAGATAAAGCCACCATTGATGCTAATACTTTTTCGCCACTATTTGTTTACACTCAAATTAAAACCCCTACTGACCTATCATGTAAATTAGGTACCTATATTAGCGATGCATTAAACATTATGAAAACAAAAGGAAATGTAAAATTTTCCAATATGAATGTAATGTGTGCCAACTCAATACCAAACACTTTATTTTCAGAAGCATCAAAGTATAAAATTTTAGATTATGCCAAATTATTTGATTTATACGATTCTGATAACTTCAAGGTGGATGCCGTTAAAAAAAGTCTTTCGCAAGGAAAACCTGTTATAATAGGTATGAAAATACCAAAATCCTTTAACACCGCTAAAAATTATTGGATACCTGTTGAAAATCCTGCAGGTAATTTTGGCGGACATGCCATGTGTGTAATCGGATATGATGATAATAAATACGGTGGTGCTTTTGAATTACAAAATAGCTGGGGCACTTGGTGGGGGAACAACGGATATATATGGATAAAATACGATGATTTTAAAAAATGGGTAAAATATGCCTATGAAATGATTGAAACTCCGAATAAAAAAATA
>JAKIUH010000511.1 GCA_021647685.1 Bacteroidales bacterium | reverse complement strand
TGAGATTATTTTTAAATTATTTTTTATTGCCTCATGAACCCGAAGGCTCAGCGATGCTAAACATCCACTAATATCAGGGGTTTCGCTTATTTTTGTGTTTAAATAATCATTACTCGCAAGCTCGTGAGATCGCTTTGCTAAGTTTCCCTGAGTCTCTAATTTATTAGTCATGGATGTTTCATGCTGTTATTTTCATCTTTTTTTTATCTCGTTTTCTGGTAGTTATAAACTGCGAAACTTTAGTAAAATAAATTTAAGTAGATAAGAGTTCAGTGTATGCAATATCCTGAATCCTTTATAAATATATCCTTTACATCCACCCGGGCAGCTCACCTATCACAATCCCAAAAACATATTGCGCCAAATAATAGCTGAAAAGAGTAGTAATAATAACGCCAATCATATTGAGCCAAAAACCGGTACGCATCATGTTGTGAATTTTAAGTTTTCCTGTGCCGAAAACTATGGCATTGGGCGGTGTAGCAACAGGCAACATAAATGCCAAGGAGGCAGCAATGGTTGCCGGTAGCATCAACAATAAAGGATTAATTTGTATCGAAACTGCCAAACCGGCAAGTACCGGCAATAAAATTTGTGTAGTAGCTGTGTTTGAAGTAATTTCCGTAAGGAAAGACATAAAAAGCGCAATGATAAAAATTAAGGCAAAAGGCGGTAAATGACCTATTGCTTTTAATTTTTCACCCATCCAAAGCGATAAACCCGAATCGACAAAACCTCCGGCTAAGGCAAAACCGCCACCAAAGAGAATAATAATTCCCCAAGGCAACTGGTTTAGTACATTTAATGCTAAAATACGATCGCCTTTTTCCTGTGTAGAGGGAATAATAAATAAAAGTAAGGAAATTGCTATAGCAACAGTGCCGTCATTAATAAATTTTGGATGAGAAAATATAGATGACCACCCCTGTATTTTAAAACTTCCAAAATCAAAACCGCTGCGTGTAATCCACAGTATTGCTAATGCAATAAAAGCATAAAGTACTACTTTTTCTTCAAAACTGAGTTTGCCTAATTCTTTATACTTTTCTTTAAAAATTTTTGAATTACTTTGTATTTTATGATTTGAGCGGTACATTCGTGTGATAATCAACCATGAAGAGAAAATCATAAAAATACTTACCGGTAATCCAAAAAGCATCCATTGTGAAAATGAAATTTCAGGAGCATTTGGAAACATTATGGAAAATATTTTTACAAAAGCAGGATTTGGCGGTGTACCGATTAAAGTTGCTATTCCGCCGGCAGAAGCACTGTAGGCAATGCCTAATAAAAGGGCGATGGATAATTTTTGAACATTTTCCTTGCCTTCATCTTCTTCAAGTTTTAAAATAATGGAGTTGGCTATGGGCAACATCATCATTACTGTGGCAGTATTTGACATCCACATCGAAAGAAATGCAGTAGATGCCATAAAACCAAGCAATAAACGGTTCGCACCTGCACCGGTGTGCATTAATACTTTCAAGGCAATGCGTTTATGTAAATTATGCCTTTCCATGGCAAGAGCCATAACAAACCCTCCGATAAATAAAAAGATAATGTTATTGGCATAGCTTGAAGCAACCACTTTTCCGTCGGAAATGCCCAAAATTGGAAACAAAACCAAAGGCAAAAGAGCAGTTGCCGCAATAGGAATGGCTTCGGTGATCCACCAAACAGCCATTAAGGCAGCAACAGCCATTGTCCGGGCAATTAATGGCTTTTCAGGCTCTATATTAAGATATAAAATCAGAAAAAATAAAAACCGTCCGCCTATTAATCCGCTAAGGCGTAAAAGATAATATTTAGAAAAAATATTCAATTATTAAGGGTAAAAGCTTTGCTTAATCAAATTTAGTAATAATTTTTGAGATTTGTTTAATTAATTATTAGATTTTAGAATTACCTGTTGTTTTTTTAATTTTATAAACGTTTTGAAATCGGTAGAACGTTCAAAAGTTTTAAAAACTTTAACCTAAATTGAGCGGTTGTGAACAAAGAAAATGGCTAATGCTTTGGTACTAAAAGATTTCTATAAATTTGGAAGACACCTTGTTGGTATCTGAGAAATTTTAGAAATTCTTTGAGTGCTAAATGATTAGTCATTTTCAAAGTTTAC
>JAKIUH010000124.1 GCA_021647685.1 Bacteroidales bacterium | reverse complement strand
AAATGCTTAATACGTCAATTAAAAAAGCGATAATTTTCTTCATAACTTAATAAGTTTTAGGCTATTATATAGAGTTAACTTTTTCAATATTATTGATTATGTATCCAATATAAGCTATAGTGCGCACTAATCAAACAATACTGTTTATGTAAAAATACAAAAATTTAATGGAAATATTATGTGCTTTTGATAAATTAATAGAAAACAAGGATAATTTCAGAACCACTGACCCAACAGAAATTATAAAAACTTTTGAACGTCCAACGGACTTCAAAACGTTAAAAAAATCTAAAAAACGAATATTAGAATCAAGAAATCTGCGTAAATCCTATTAATCTCAGAACAACTGAATTGTAAGGAATTAAGATGAGCCCCAAAAATAAATTTCGCGAAGTAAAAATCTGCGTAAATCCGATTAATCTGTGGATAAAAAAGATTTGTATCCCGCACCTATCTTTGGTGCAAAAGAGGGTTCATTCTTAAATCCAATCTGATATACCATTTTATATTGATTATAAATATCATAAAAGTATATGAGTCAGTTGTTCTGAATCTGTGATAAAATTATTTGTGAGTTTTACTTAGCTCTATATATAGTGGGTTAAGTAAAAAAAGCCAATGTTTAAACATTGGCTTTAAGTTTTCAAGAATTAAGAATCAATTATTTGGCATAATTAATGGCTCTTGTTTCACGAATAACGGTAATTTTCACCTGTCCGGGATAAGTCATTCCGTCTTGAATTTTTTTGGCAATATTAAAAGATAAACTTTCAGCATCTTTATCGCTAACCTTATCGGCACCCACAATAACACGCAATTCTCTACCTGCCTGAATAGCATAAGTCTTCAAAACTCCGGGGTAAGATAATGCCAATTCTTCAAGATTTTTCAATCGCTTAATATACGATTCTGCAATTTCACGCCGTGCACCCGGACGTGCCCCTGAAATTGCATCACAAACCTGAACAATTGGTGAAATCAAACTGGTCATTTCCATTTCATCATGGTGAGCACCAATTGCATTAATTACTTCGGCTTTTTCTTTATAACGTTCAGCTAATTTAGCACCATAAATAGCATGAGAAAGTTCGGTTTCCTCGTCAGGTACTTTACCAATATCATGCAATAATCCGGCACGTTTGGCTAATTTCGGGTTCAAGCCTAATTCCGAAGCCATAATGGCACAAAGATTGGCTGTTTCACGCGAGTGCTGCAATAAGTTTTGTCCGTATGAAGAACGGTATTTCATTTTACCCACCATTCGTACTAACTCAGGGTGTAAACCATGAATACCCAAATCAATACAAGTGCGTTTTCCCACTTCTATGATTTCTTCATTAATTTGTTTTCGTGTTTTGTTTACCACTTCTTCAATCCGTGCAGGATGAATTCTTCCATCGGTAACCAATTGATGCAAGGATAAACGTGCAATTTCACGCCGTACAGGGTCAAAAGCTGAAAGTACTATTGCTTCCGGCGTATCATCAACAATAATTTCAACACCGGTAGCCGCTTCTAAAGCGCGGATATTTCTTCCTTCACGTCCGATAATCCTACCCTTAATATCATCACTTTCTATATGGAACACAGTTACTGCATTTTCAATGGCAGTTTCTGTTCCCAAACGTTGAATAGATTGAATAACAATACGTTTTGCCTCTTTTGCAGCCGTCATTTTAGCTTCATCAACAATTTCGTTAATGTACGACATGGCTTCGGTTTTAGCTTCATCGCGTAATGACTCAATCAACTGTTGTTTTGCTTCATCAGCAGATAGTCCGGAAATACTTTCCAATCGCTCTACTTCTTCGCGATGTAAGCGTTCCAATTCAACATTTTTCTTTTCAATAATTTCAACCTGAACATTTAGATTTTTCTTAATCAGTTCAACTTCCTTTTTACTGACCTCAAGCTCTTTCTGTTTCTTTTGAAACTCTTCTCTACGTTGATGAAAAGTATTTTCTTTTTGTTTTAATTTATTTTCCTGATGTGCAATTTTTGCATTGCGCTCGGAAATATACTTTTCGTGTTCGGTTTTTAGTTGCAAAAATTTTTCTTTTGCCTGTAAAATTTTTTCTTTTTTTATTACTTGGGCTTCATTTTCCGCCTCTTGAATAATTTTTCTTGCTTTATTCCCGGCAAACTTTATCTTTAAGATAAAGGACAATATAGCCCCCACCACAAAAGAGGTAATTCCGACAATAATTAAATAAATGGTATCCATGAATATTTATTTTATTAAATTAGTAAACATAAAAAGCCCGCATTAATTTCTTTTGATTTAGAAAACCCCAAATCAGCATGGGTGGAGTGGCCACCCTATTTCGAACTTCCCCTGTCCTGCAAGCAGGAATACCCGAAGGTATTGAGGCCCGTTCTACGTAGTTTGAACTTTACTCCAAATTTTAAGTGTGTTGAGCTTTCAAATGCATAAAGAAACAATGCGGGCAATATCTTTTATCCCTCAAATCAACTATTTATAAGAACTTTGTCTTGTCCGTGAAGAAATTCTTCCAATTCTTCATTAATATTCTTAATTTTTTCCGTAACCGGATTTTCATCCAGTAATTCTTCACTTTCGAGATATTTTGTTGTAAACTGCAAGGTTACCATCGCTAAAAAATCCTGAATATCTTTATCTTTATAGATTTGTTTGTATTGCAGAATTTTGTCATTAATGATTTTTGCAGCTTTTCTTATTCTTTCTTCGTCTTTTCTATCAACCGTTAACGGATAGTAGCGTTCAGCAATATTTATATTTATGGATTGTTTTTCACTCATTTTGCTAAAGTTTACTACCTGTCTAAAAGTGATATACACTTATCAATTTCCCGCACTAATCTATTAATTTTAATTTTGGCATCATGTGCATCACCACTTGCTGCCGCAATTGTTTTAGCCATTTTTAATGACTCATATTTATTGATTAAACTTTCGTTTTCTTCTTCTTTGCTCTTTAACTCTTCTTTCAGTTTTGTTAATTCAAAACTTAAATCTTTATTATCTTCCAAAACTTTATTGTATTGCTCTTTAAGCTTTTCAATGTTTTTGTTTAAAGTGCTTATTACTGCTTCAAGTTCTGCTGTCATAACTACAAATTCAACTACAAAGTTAACATTGTATTGAAAATTTCCCAAAAAATCAAGCATTTATTTTTTATAAACTTAAAAATTTTTAAACATTTTTCTGTTTTATAGCAGTTTAAAACCGACTTTATTATATTTTTGCGCTCTTTTTATTTTACATATATTTCAAATTTTACTTAAAAAATGACAATGATTCATAAATTTTTTCTATTTATTTTTACAATTATATCAATTAGTATTTTTGCCCAAAACAAATATCCTCAACACTATTTTCGTTCGCCCATAGATTTTCAAATACAAATAGCCGGAAACTTTGGCGAATTACGTTCAAATCATTTTCATACCGGCTTGGATATTTTAACAGAAGGAGTTCAAGGAAAAAAGGTATATAGCATTGCCGACGGATATGTTTCGCGTATTAATGTTTCGGGTGGCGGATATGGAAATGCTCTTTATATCACCCACCCCAACGGTTATGTTTCGGTATATGGTCATCTAAAATCGTTCAGAAAGGATATAGCAGCCTATTTGGATAGCATCCGGCATGAAAAACATGTGTTTTCTATAAACCTATATCCGCTTCCCCATCAATTTCCGGTAAAAAAAGGCGATTTTATTGCTCTTTCGGGAAATTCAGGACGCTCGTCCGGTCCGCATATTCATTTTGAAATTCGTGAACGTGACTCGGAAGAACCTGTAAACCCGTTTTTATTCGGAATAAAAATTAAAGATGATGTAGCTCCTCGAATCTTTTCCATAACACAATATAACTTTAATGATACCATTGATTGGGATAATTTTACTAAAAAAACATACAGTTATAAATATATATCGGGTAAAACCATTAAAATAAATGGGAATACCGGTTTTGGTATTGAATTGCAAGATTACACTACCGGAAGGCACAACCGAAACGGTATTTATCAACTTACGATGAAAATTGATGACACCGTATATTTTGATGTAAAGTTTGATAAATTATCTTTTTATACCAATCGATACATCAATAGCTATATTGATTATGGCAGCTATTTATACAATAAAAAGCGCATTACAAAATGCTTTGTTGAACCAAATAATAAATGGGAAAATTATCTTGTTAAAAAAAATAGAGGAATTTACAAAGTAATTGATGATTCAATACATCGTGTTAAAATTATTGCCAAAGATTTTTACGGAAATAAAAAAACAATCCGGTTTAATATCATTAGAGATACCACAAAAGTTTATGCAAAACCGTTTAAAAATAAATATTTTGTTCAAAAGCTGTATTGCAAAAAAGAAAATTTTTATAATTCGCCAAATTTGAAAATAAATTTTCATCGAAACAGTTTATTGTACGATTTGAATTTTATACATTTTACTACCAAAGCAAAGTTTAAAGCATATTCTTCCGTACATCATATACACAAAGAAAGGACTCCTTTATTTAATAAAATAAGCATTGCCATAAAAACGGACAGCCTGCCCAAAAATTTGCAAAGCAAGGTTTTAATAGCCAAAATAAATAATCAGGGAAAATTATCTTCTGCCGGAGGAGAATATATTGACGGTTATGTAATTGGCAAAATAAACAGTTTTGGAAACTATGTGCTGACAGTTGACACGATTAAACCACGTATTGTTCCACTTAGCTTGGCAAAAACAAATGTAATATACAAATCCATGCTTCGTTTTAAAATTTACGATAATTTATCAGGAATAAAAAGTTTTAACGGATTTATTGACAATAAGTGGGTACTTTTTACCTACGATACCAAATACCATTTAATTCAATGTAATTTAAAAATTGAAAAAATAAAAAAAGGAAAGCATGAATTGGTGCTCAAAGTAGAAGATAAATATGGAAATATTGAAACTTTTACATCAAATTTTACGTATAAATAGAAAGGTATGTTATTTTTTTATTAATTTTAGCATCAGGAAATGAGATAAAAAAGGGCTAATGTATTAAATTAAAATTTATTTGTAAGTGAAAGTACTGATTGTAGAAGATGATTATCCGTCAAGAGAGTATCTAATCAACCTAATCGGTTTAGAAGGCTTTGATTTTAAAGCTGCAGAAAACGGTAAGGAAGCATTGGAAATCTACAAATATTATGATCCTGATGTAATCATTAGTGATATACAAATGCCCTATATGGATGGTTTGGAACTTTTAAGTGCCATCCGTAAAGATAAATCGGATACTATTTTTATAATTACAACTGCTTTTGGTAGCGAGGATTATGCTATTGAAGCCCTTAGGCGCGGTGCTAATAACTACTTAAAAAAACCGATTCGAAAAAACAGCCTGCTCAGTCTTCTTGAAAAATACAAATCTTTGGTTGAAAGCCATAAACTGGCAGAAAAAGCACAGGGCAGAATCATTAAAAAAGATATTTTATTTGAATTTGATACCAACATTAGCCATATACCTGCAATTATCAGCCAGTTGATCTCCGAAATGAATGTAAATTTGGATGATTCGGAAATAACAAATATCGAATTGGGCTTAGACGAGTTAATTACTAATGCACTGGAACATGGCAATCTTGCTATTAGCTTTAATGAAAAAGTAGAAGCATCGAATAATAATACCATGCAGGAACTTTATGCCCAAAAAATGAAAATTCAAGAATATGCCCAAAGAAAATTGCGCGTTTACTACAAACTACGCCCTGAATATTGCGAATGGCTTATTGAAGACGAAGGTAAAGGCTTTGATTGGCGCTTAATTCCGGATCCTACTCAATCTACTCAGTTAATGGAACTTAACGGGCGTGGAATATTTATTACACACTTTTTGTTTGACGAAATGGAATATCTTGGTAAAGGAAATAAAGTAAGGGTAAGAAAAAATTTTAAAAATTAAAGATCGATTTCTAATATCGTATCAAGCATGTTTTAATCATATCAAGTCTCATTGTTTTTGCGTATAACTTTGTTAAAAATTATCCAATCCGAAACTATCTTCTTCTGAAAACAAAATTGCAGATTTATAGATTATAAACAAATGTTTTTCGACACAATATAAATTGCGTGGTAAATATTTCAAAAAATATTTGTAATTTTGTTTTCGATGCAAATATTTAAAAATTTCATATTATCATTACTTCTTTTTGTATTGCTTAAAAGACGCGATGCAAAAAAGTTTGCATAATTTACTCTTGAACAAGAGTAAATACTCCCCGTTATTATATTAAAAAAACAAATTTTGATCATACAATAAAAGTATTTTCAATATTATTTCTATCAACAATTTTTAAATTTTAAAAATAGAAACAATGCAAAAATTATTATTACTCGGAGCCGAAGCAGTAGCACAAGGTGCTATTGACGGTGGTTTATCGGGTGTTTATGCATATCCGGGAACACCATCAACTGAAATCACCGAATATATTCAAAGAGAAAAGTTAGCTCAAGAACGAAAAGTGCACAGTCAATGGTCGTCGAACGAAAAAACAGCTATGGAGGCTGCCCTGGGTATGTCATATTCAGGTAAACGTGCTATGGTATGTATGAAGCATGTTGGACTAAACGTAGCCGCAGATGCATTTATCAATTCAGCAATTACAGGTGTAAACGGAGGTTTGGTAATTACCGTTGCCGATGACCCTTCAATGCATTCATCTCAAAATGAACAAGACTCACGATTTTACGGTAAATTTGCCATGGTACCTATTTTAGAGCCTTCAAACCAACAAGAGGCATACGAAATGACCTATCATGCCTTTGAATTATCTGAAAAATTCGGAGTACCTGTATTAATGCGTTTAACAACACGTATTTCACACTCGCGATCAATTATTAAACGTAAAGAAGTAAAAAATGAAAATGAGCTGAGTTTGCCCGGCGATCCTCGTCAGTTTGTATTATTACCTTCAATTGCCAAAGGTCGCTACCGCGGATTAATTAATAAACAGGTAGCAATGGAAATGGATTCGGAAGAATCTGCATTTAATGAATACATTGAAGGAAAAGACAAAAGTCTGGGGATAATTGCTTGTGGTATCGCTTACAATTATTTAAAAGAAAATTATAAGGATAGTACTATTCCTTATCCGATTGTTAAAATCAGTCAATATCCTTTACCACGTACCAAAATTGAAAAATTAGTTAATGAAACCAACGAAATTTTGGTATTAGAAGAGGGATATCCATTTGTGGAAGAAATGATTAAAGGCTATTTGGAAAAAGAAAAAGTAAAAGGCAGATTAGACGGTACGCTTCCACGTGATGGCGAATTAAACCCCGACCATGTAGCTAAGGCTTTAGGGTTTGAAATACAAAAAGCCGGCAAAAATCCGGAAATTTTAGTTCCCCGCCCGCCGGCAATGTGTGTAGGATGCGGGCATATTGATGCATACATAGCCCTTAACGAAGCCATGGCAGAATATGGTGCAGGTCGGGTATTCGCCGATATCGGATGCTACACCTTAGGTGCCTTGGAGCCTTATAATGCAATTAACTCTTGTGTTGATATGGGAGCATCTATAACGATGGCAAAAGGCGCTGCCGATGCAGGTCTGGTTCCGGCAGTTGCCGTAATTGGCGACTCAACCTTTACACATTCAGGTATGACCGGATTGTTAGATGCTGTTGCAGAAAATGCACCCATTACAGTTATAATCTCTGATAATTTCACTACCGGAATGACAGGACAACAAGACTCACAAGCATTAGGACGAATTGAAGATATTTGCAAAGGCATAGGAGTAGATCCTGAGCATATAATTGTTATGAATCCGACCAAGAAAAATCATGATTTAATGGTTAAAACCATTAAAGAAGAACTCGAATATCAAGGAGTTTCTGTTGTAATACCACGACGACAGTGCATACAGACCGTACGTAATAAATCTTTGGCTGAAAAGCTCAGAGAATTGAATCTTAAATAAATAATTTAAATAATTAAATGAATAATTAACCTTATAATAATGAAAACAGATTTAATACTTGCCGGAGTTGGCGGACAAGGAATTTTGACCATAGCAGCCACATTAGGAATGGCTGCCCTGAACAATGATTTTTATTTAAAACAATCGGAAGTACACGGAATGAGCCAGCGCGGAGGTGAGGTACAAGCACATTTGCGTATTTCTGATAAAGAAATAGCATCGGATTTAATTGCCGATAAAACTGCCGATTTAATTGTTTCGGTAGAACCGATGGAGGGTTTGCGCTATTTGAACTACTTGCATGATGAGGGCTGGCTGATTACCAATTCGCGACCTTATAAAAACATACCTAACTATCCTGATGTAGATGCATTAATAGCAGAAATTGAAAAGGTTAAAAATCATATCGTGCTTGACGCCGATGCAATGGCAAAAGAAATTAAAGCCTCGCGCTCATCAAACATAATTGTGTTGGGTGCTGCATCTCCTTTTATCAATATGGATTACAAACTTATAGAAGAAGGAATTCGTACTATATTTTCGCGTAAAGGAGAAGATGTGGTGAACATCAATATTAAAGCACTAAAAATAGGACGGGAATTTACCGAAAAAAAATTAAACGCATAGCAGGACTTAATTTTATCGATAATTTTGTAAATTTGAAGGGTATAAAGGCAAAAAACATGTCTTTATGCCCTTTTTTTTGATTTTTTTATAAAATAAGTTTATTGGAATTTTAAAACCAAGCCCTATTTACCTAAAACTTGAGAAGTATTCACTATGAAATCATATTTACTAAGCTACTTACTGTTACTATCAAGTATAGCATTTGCACAAAATAAAGCCATTATTAAGGGAAAAATTACCGATAAAGAAACAGGTAATCCCCTTCCCTCAGTATATGTGATATACAAAAATAAGCAATTTACGATTTCGGACAGTGGAGGGAATTATCAATTCGTTACTTCTGCCGGAGCTATAACAATCACCTATAAATTTATCGGCTATAAAACACATACAGAAAAACATTATTTATCAAAAAACGACACACTCATTATAAATGTTCAATTGATGAATGAAAATGAACAACTTACAGAAATAGTGGTAAGCGCAAACAGAAGAAAACAGCGGGTTGCCGATTTAAGTGTTTCAATGAGTTTAATAAAACCTGAATATATAAATCAAAACAACATAATTGATGCAGATGATTTACTTAATCAAGTTACGGGAGTGGAAATAATGGACGGACAAGCATCAATACGCGGAGGAAGTGGTTACAGTTACGGAGCGGGAAGCAGGGTTTTGGCACTTATTGACGGTATGCCTGTTTTGTCTGCCGATGCAGGAAATATTAAGTGGCAATTTCTGCCCATGGAAAATATTGCAAGTATAGAAGTTATAAAAGGAGCATCATCGGTTTTATATGGCTCATCGGCTTTGAACGGAGTAATCAATTTCAGAACAGCCTTGCCAAAATCAAAAGCGGAGAATAATTTTTCCATTCAAACAGGAATTTATGACCGCCCGCAAAAAAAACAATGGATTTGGTGGAATAATCCGCGAAATTTTCAAAATTTTTCTCTTTCACATTTAAAAAAATACGGGAATACGGATATCGTGCTGAGTGGTGCTTTTCAAAACAACAACAGCTATCGCAAATTAAACGATAAAAAACTTTTGAGGTTAAATACCAGAATAAAACATTACAGTAAAAACAATCCTACTTTTAATTACGGAATAGCTTTGAATTCAGGCTATACAAATAAAACAGACTTTGTACTTTGGGAGAATGCCGACAGTGGCGCTTTGAAACAAAATCCGGAAACAGCATCAAAAATGAACGGAACATTTTTAACAGTTGAACCTTTTTTAAGCATACAAAAAGAAAAATACAAGCATGATTTACGAATACAAATTCAATACACGGGAAATAATTTCACCGAGAAAACGCAAAACAACAGTAATGCTATATCCTACTACGGTGAATATCAATTTTTTTGGAAAATAAAAAGTAAGATTGATTTAATTTCAGGTTTTTCAGGAACATATAGTCGAATTAATTCTCAGTTCTATAATAATCACACAGCTAAAAATGTAGCATCTTATGCACAATTAGAATACATACTTTTGAAAAAAATGACCTTCAATGCCGGTATTCGATTTGAATACAATGCTTATGATGCCATTGCGGACAAAATAGTACCTGTTTTTCGTAGCGGGATTAATTTTAAGCTTACGCCTTATACTTTCTTGCGGGCATCTTTCGGTCAAGGCTATCGCTACCCTTCAATTGCCGAAAAATTTGCGGCAACAACACTTGGAAGCATTAAAATATTTCCAAATTTAGAAATCAAAGCGGAAACCGGTTGGACTTCAGAATTGGGTATTAAGCAAATGTTTCGTATAGCTGCATTTAGCGGACAGGCAGATTTATCACTTTTTTATTCGGAAAATACAGATATGATTGA
>JAKIUH010000123.1 GCA_021647685.1 Bacteroidales bacterium | reverse complement strand
AAAACCTGAGAATTTATGGTTATGATGCTTCGAATGTTGCCGTGGAAATAGCAAAAAAGCATCTACCTAATGGAGTGTTTAAAGAGTTTGATATTTATAAACCGAGTGATGAAAACTTTGATGTACTATTTTGTATGGAAGTCTTAGAGCATTTGCTCTATCCTGAAAAAGCCATGAAGAATATTATCGGCAGGATGCATGAAGATAGTGTATTGCTATTGACCGTTCCAAACGGACGGAAAGATAGCTGGTTGGGACACATAAATTTTTGGAGTCCTGAAAGTTGGAACATTTTTATAGAGCTGAACAGTAACGGTTTTCCTTTTAAAACCGGAGAATTAAGCGATACAGCATTGTACGCAATAATAGGGAATCAAATAAAAAATCAATAAAATGCAAGAGCAAATTTTAAATTACTTTCAAAATATACAAAGTCGCCATTTAGATGGTTTTTTTACAATTATTACCATGATGGGCGAGCAATACGTAATTATTGCCATTATAACATGGATTTATTGGAATATGTCAAAAAAAGACGGCTTTTTATTGACCTACTTATTTTTGATATCTACATTATTAAACAGTTTCTTAAAATTTGCTTTTCATACTGAGCGCCCATATAAAGTTTTAGAGAACATACAGGGTAAACGCTTAGAAACCGGTACGGGCTACGCATTTCCAAGCGGACATACACAAAGTGCCACCACGCTTTATGCTTCAATAGCAATGAGTGTAAAAAACAAGTACTTTTGGATAATTGCTCTTACACTTTCTGTTTTAGTGGGAATTTCGCGCTTATATTTGGGTGTACATTGGCCCGTAGATGTTCTTTTTGGATTTTTGTTTGGTTTATTAATTCCTGTTTTGCTCTATAATTATTTATCAAAGCTTTATGATGATAAAACTCGCTTTAAAAAATTGCTTTACACCACTTTAATCAGTATTTTTTCCTTAGCGGGATTAATGATTATGATTAATTATTTGTTTTTTGATATGGGCTTGGATTTTGCCGGATATTTTAAATTAGCAGGAGTAAGCACAGGAGCTATTCTCGGTTTTATTTTCGTAGAAAATAAAACACCCTATAAAGTTGAGCATTACAGCACCTTTAAACTTATTCGTTATTTATTGGGTATGGCTGGTACAATTGCTATTCTCATTGGAGCAAAAAAACTTTTTCCTATTGGCGATTTTTTTGACTTTTTACGATATTTACTGGTGGGTTTGTGGATAAGCGGTATTTTTCCTTTTATTGCTGTTAAAACAAAATTAATGAAAAAAGAATAATTTTTCTCTATAATCCAAAGATTATGTTTGTAACAGAAAGCTCGTTCGCAGCCAAAAATAATCCTATATTTTACCTACTTTACTATGGGCAAGATAAAAGAGAGAATATGAACTCTTTGGAAACTATTCAAAATTTTGTGTGAAATTTGATAGTTTCCAAAGAGTTTTTGATTAATTTAGGGCTTGCTGAAAAACTCACAAGTGCAAGGAAATAGAGAATAATCAATAAAAAACCTTGCATTTGTACAAGTTGATATTTTTATAACTCAATGAATGTGAGAACGTTTAGCGATTTTCAGCAAATCCTAATTTAACTTTATTGTTTGGGCAATGTCTTTTGCCGCTTGTGAATGATAGCTTAAATTTACATTTCCTTTTCCGGAAATTAAAAAAGTATATTCAACAAAACCAAATGCAGGAACGCTTAAAAATTGAATTTCGGGTCTATATTCTTTATAATTAGCTTTCTCGGTATATTTATCGTTTAATTTACCCCCTGCAATAACTTTAATGCCTTTACCCGATATTTTTAGAATATCTTTTGGATGAATTTTTTTCTGCTGGGCAATATAGGACATTGAAGGGATTCCGTTTTTATTTTTTAAACGAACGTTTACTCTGTATAGATTATTTCCCATTTTTTTTGTTTCAAATACTTCCATGGAGATATCGGGTGTTTGACTTGCCGAAAAAATTACTGCCGAAGCATTTCGATGAACCAATTCAGGGAGCATAAATGTATGCGGAATACGTGTACTCATTTTTACCCAACCTCCTATTTCTATATCACCATAAACCGGGTGATGATAGGGTTTCCACTCTTTATAAAGCGAGCCGTGTGCTAAATTGTCGTTAAATTTTAGGCGTTCTCTTTCACGTTCGGTACGCATAGGGCTGTTCCATGTTTGTTCGTCTTCACCTTTGGGCTGTTTTTTTGAGTAGGTTTCTTGTTCTGTTCTGAATAATTCACCTACGTAGCTGTATGCTCCAAGGGTGCTGTATGTAAACTGAGTAAAGTCACCATAGGTTGAATATAAGTCTTTCCAAGAAATAAGATAGCGATAACCGGGAACAATTTTTTCGGCATTTTTACCTAATAAATCATGAACGGCTACATCTTGTGGGTTCATAGGCCCGAGTTCTTTGGCGCCCGGTCCTCTTAAAAACATTCCGCCGTAATTATGAAAAGCATAAACTACTATAATATTCGGTCGAGCATACAAATATTCGGCAATGGCTTTAATTCCTTTTCCCGACATGGGAAAATCACCGGCTCCACGTTGAACATAATTGGGTTGCCAGTAAAAACCCCAGTTACGATTAGGGTCAACATAACCTTCGGCATCTTCATTAATACGACCGTCTCCGTCGTTGTCAATTCCTTCGCTTCCGAGCAGTGTCCATTCTCCTTTTTCTCCATTTTTAACACGTATCATAATACGCGGGTCAAGTGGGTCTAAACGGTATTTTCCGTTTGGGTCGTGTTTGCGCATTTGGCAAATGTTTCCGTCTCCATCTAAATCATCGGGGAAATCTTCGTCAAATAAACCATCGCGGTCATCGTCTTTGGGAATACGTAATGAACGGCTGCTATGCATTGTGTTTGCATCGGTAAAAAAATGGTAGCGTCCGTCCACATTTACTACGGGAATAATATAAAAAGCATTTCGATTAACCACCTGTGTTATTTGTTCTAATTTTCCGTAATTTTTAAGGAGATAGTCTGCCAAATAAAGTGCTACCTCTCCGGCTTGTATTTCATTGCCGTGGATATTTGCATCTACATATACTCCGGATTTGTCTAAGGCTTTTCCCGTAGCCGGATTATTAATTTCCAGTGCCCAAATATCGCGACCTTCATCACTTTTTCCTACTAAAACCTTTTTGGTAAGTTTGGGATATGCTTGATTTAAAAGTGTAATTGCTTTTACAACATCTTCGTAAGAGTAATACCTGTCAAAGCGTAAAGGCACTTCAACTTTTTGTGCCGACAGCGGATTTATAAAAATCACCATCAGTATTATGGATATATATAATTGTTTCTTCATTTTTACTATTATTAAGTTTACCGAATTAAAGTTTTATTTGTTTACTATCGTTGCCCGCATTTGGCGATACTAATTCTAATTGTAAAGAACTGCCTTTGGGTGCTTTTATCATATATTTAAACATGAGTGTTTTGTTCCCGCCGATAAAATCAATGGGCGTACGTTGTTTGCCGGAAATCATTTCAATGCCTTTTGCTTTTATTGATAATACAGCGGGAGGAATATGTTTATTGCGGTTTCCCATATTGCTCGGGAAAGGCAAATAATTAGTATTGCTAACCCATACTTTAAGCTGATAAATGCCTTCGCCAAGATTTTTTTGTTCATGTTTTGTTATTGATAGTTTTGCTAATTTACCGGTTAGAGTATATATCCAAGGCAAACGGTCCATGATTAATGAATCAATAAGTTCCGCTTTGGGAGTGTTTTCTAAATAAGGGATAAATCCGCCGATTTCTACTTCTCCTAATGTAGGATGTTGGTATTTTGTCCACTTCACAAAGCCTTTACCTTTTAGCTCTTTATCGCTATATGCCAATAATGATAAGGTTTTTTCATCTATTTTGTCCTTAGCGGCTTTTTTGGGCATTTGTTTCATCATTTCTGCTATTTTTTTGGTTGTAAAATCACCGGATTCAAGCATTGCAATAATACGTTTTGCATTAAATTGTTTAGGTGCTCCTTGATTTTTTAAAAATGTATTGATACTGTCTTCGCCTAAGGCAATAAACTCTTTATTTGTCATTTTATCAAGTTGTTCAAGGCTTAAACCTTGTTTTTTTTGTTTCTCTTTTACCGGTTTAGCAACAGTGAAAAAACTCATTGGAAAAGTGGGTACTCCTATTTGGTAATAAGACCATAATTCAAAAGAACCATCTTGTGCTCGTTGGGGAGCCAAGCGCTCTAAATTAATATTCTGCTTTTTTAAATACTCTTTGTATTGTTCGTTTAATTCTTTATAAAAAGCTAAATCTTCTTTTAGAGGGTTTACCACAGCACCAAGTCCAAGAAAACCCGCAACCATTGAAGGAGTAAGTTCCATTCCTTCGGGCATCATGGGTTGTACCATTTCAATAATTTCGTTCATTGTATAAGAGCGGTTTGGGTCGGCACCAAATTGTTTGGCAAAACGTTTTGGAATTTTAATTTTTGAGAAATCAGCATTGCCTTTCCGTCCGCCTTTAGGTGTTTGAATACACCAATCTACTGCACCAAAAGTAAAAATAGCAGCAATTTCGGTGTGTTTTGTGATAAATTGCATCAGAGCATACACCTCATTTTCGCTTCCCGGCCATATACCGCTTGTGGCTTGATATGCCTGAAACAGATGTGGAAAATTACGGTTGTTGTTTGTCCCTCCTTGGGGGTCTTCGTTGTATTTTCCATCGCCATCATTGTCAATACCTTCGGTGTATAGTTTATACATTCCTTTTTCGCCTTTGGCATAATCTGCTTTTCGCATAATTCGCGGGTCTTTTTTATCCACAATATAAGTTCCTGTAGGGTCTAAAACTCGCATTTGCGTAATGTATCCGTCTCCGTTTAAATCGTCGGGACCGTCTTCATCAACAGCATCGTCCATATCATCGTTATGAGGACGTAAATTACGCATACTTTCAAACTTTACTTTTTCAAAGTAATGATTTAAAGCTTCAGGGTTTAGACTTGGAACAATGTACCATGTAAAACGTTCTGTTTTACTGTTCGCCAAAATATCTTCGGCTAATTTTAAGGCTGCTTCTGAGCCAAGAGGAATAGTCCCATCCGGATTTCCAAGTACGAAGATTGCCGGTTTTTTCTTGTTACTTGTTTTTGTTTCGGTACCAATTTCTAAAACAAGAAAAGGTAAACCCGAAAATGTTTCCCCCAGTTTATGTACCTTTACCTTTGCAGGATTTTGTTTTGCCAGCCGGTTTAAGGCAGTATTTAGTTCTGTTGCATTGCGATAGCTTTGTCCGTAGGCCGGATATATAAAAACAGCCATAACAAACAAAAGCAATACCTTTTGTTTTACCTTTTTCATAATAATTACCTTTTTTGATTAAGATTTTAAAAGTAAAAATAATTATGTAAAAATAAAAATATATAGATTTATACGAGGTCTTTAATTCAAAATGTGAATAAGTTGGAAAATAGTAAGTTGTTGTTGTTCTGGTTTTTGTATTTATAATGTTCAATAAATCGTAATTCAGAAATTAATATGGTGGCAAATTACATAATAACAATATAGTCGTTTTTATAATCATTTGTTAAACTCTATTATTGTGGAATTGCTGATATATACGAAAACAATAGACGGCTTTATAAGGGTTTTATAGGCAGTCCGAGGCAGATATAATAATTCAAGTTAATTAGATTTTTTTAGATGTATTGAGTAGTTACCGTTTTTCTTTATAACTTTTTAGTTCAAATTTTTTACCGTCGAATACTCCATAGGTAAAATTTGAAAGCCAATCGCCAAGGTTTATATAGTTGCTGTTTTCATTTAAAGGATGAATGCCCGGCAAATGACGATGTCCGTACACAAAATAATCATAATGTGATTTTTTTAATTGCTCTTTTGAATAGATAATAAGCCATTCTTTATTTGCTCCGTGAAATATAGGGTAGCGTTCTGTCATTCTACGGCTGTGCGACCATTTATGTCCAAACCATAATGCAATATCAGGGTGTAATAAATTAGCAAAACACCATTGTAAAAATTTGTTGGTAAATATCCATTTCAGAATTTTATAGCCGGGGTCGCCGGGTCCTAAGCCGTCTCCGTGTGCCAAAAAAAACTTTTTTCCGAAAATATCTGTAATAAATTCTTTACGGTGCAGAATAACACCTGTTTCGCGAGGAAGGTATTTTTTTACCCATATATCATGATTTCCCGTAAAAAAGTGTACAGGAATACCCGAATCGGTAATTTCGGCAATTTTACCTAATAATCGAACAAAGCCTTGCGGTGCAGAACGGTTCCACTCATGCCAAAAATCAAATATATCGCCTAAAAGGTAAATTGCTTCTGCATCTTCTTTTATTTCATTTAACCATTTTACAAACAGTTTTTCTCTTTCTAAACTTTTTTCATAATCGGGTAAACCCAGATGTAAATCCGATGCAAAATATACTTTTTTTCTACTATTCAATGATTCTAAAATTTGGTTGGCTGCAAAAATACAAATTCTATTACAATAGTGTTCTTCTTTTTACCTCTAAAAACATTTTTATCCGGAAATACAAATTAGCTATGCATTAAGAGTACATTAGGCACTCATTTGTAGCACATTTTTTGCTTTTGCCAGTTCGTTTTTGCGGTAAACATATACAATTCCGTATTTTTGGCAATAATTACGTTTTGTTTGTGCTTCAAATTTGCTGAAATGTTCTTCTACTTCATTCCATATCTTCAATATTAGTTTATCGGATTCAATACGTAGTTTGGCTACCTTGTCATGTGCACGGGCAGAATTTTCTTTTAATATTTTTTGATGATGGTAAGCATCTAAAAAACGTTCGAAATGAAGTTTTACCATTGCTATTTTAGGGTTTAGTAAAGGCGTACCACCTTGGCGTGTTCTAATTTCTTCGCCTTCAATTATTTTTTTTCCTACGGCAATTATTTCTTCTTCGCTTGCCAGTGAGGGAACTTTTTTATTTTTTAGTTTTAAGCCGTATAAAGGTCTGATTTTTTCAGGAAGCTCATCGCGTAAAATTGCCAAATTCAATACCTGAATAAAATGAGAAATATACATTTGTGCTTTTTTTACCAGCTTTAAAAACTGTTTGTTATTAGTGGCTTGAACTTGCATAGCAATGCGTTGTTCCTTTACAGCTGTTTCAAATAACGGATAAAAAGCCTTTAATTTTACATAAAGCGCTTGAGAATAAGCCAACTCAAACGGATGAATATTTTTTCCTTTTTCAAGAGCTGCTTTCATAGCTCTTATTCGCGCTGAATCAGTATTGGGTAACCTTCTATATGGCATAATGTAATGTTTTATTTAAATTTTGCAAAAACAATGCCATGACTTAATCACGGAAATATTTGACGGCATAATTTGTTATAAAAAGTATAAAATATGACTATATAAATAAAAAGATTTACAAATATAGCTAACATTATGTAATTTATTATAGATTTTTCCTTTAATTTTATTTAAGAGGTAAAGTTTTTTAATGATATTTCAGGATATTTTATTTACTTTGTTTTAATTATATTGGAGCGATTTTAATTTTTAAAAAAATCAATGCATGTGAAGTCAGAAAGAGGAGAAATACTAAAAAAGAAAAAGCTTTATCTTTTAATCATTTTAATATTAAGCGTTTCAGTTGCTGTAGTTGTTTATTATACAGCAGCAAGCAAAATGCGTGACCGTATTGTTGATGAATACATTAAAACAAAAACAAACAAGCTTAGCAAGGAGTTTAAAGGAAGAATGCAAAGCTATGAAAATACAATACGTTTATTTTCAAAATGGGGACAAAACGGCTTAATAAATCTGGACGATACAGCAAGTTTTGAACGTGCTTTTATCCCTATTTTGAGCGACGTGAAAAGTATTTATGGTATTACCATAATTGAAAATACCGGTAAGGAATATGAAATTATTAAAAAGGACAGCCTGTTTTTGAGTGATTTTTATTTCCCTCGAAAAAAATTGAGTTTAATAAAATATATTGACCGTCAAGGAAATGTAATTAAAAATCAAAAAGTAAATCAAAGCAAATCGGTTTCAGAAAAATATTGGCTTAAAAAAAGTAAAGTCGATACGGATTTTATATGGCAGGGTCCCTATGTATCAAAACTTTTTAATCAAGAAGTAATCAGTATTTCTTCATCATGGATAAATAAAGACTCTTCTACAGTGCATATTGCCATTCATTTTCTACTAAAAGATGTTTTCAGGACTTTTACCAAGATAGATTTATCCGATGATGAATATATTTTTCTGCTAAATGACTATGGTGATATTTATGATATACCCGGAATTAATAATTTTACCGATACGGAATATTCAGCATATTCTTCGCTTAATCCTTTTTACAGGATAAAATTGCCTGAAGTTGCAAAAGCTGTTGAAATGTGGCTGGATAATCAAAAGGATACTGTCAATACAGTAGCGTTTAAAATTAAACGTAATAATTATTGGGCAAAGTTTAAATTTTTAAACAAACAAAAGCCTTTTTATTTAATGGGTATTGTTGTCTCAGAAAAATCAATAAATTCAAAAATCGGCAAAAATAATATTCAGATACTTTTATTGAGTACGATAATTTTACTTGCAGGTGCATTGCTTATGGTTTTGGTTATTATCCGTTCAAACAGGCGCTTGCGTGAATTACAAAAAACAGAAATACGTGAAAACTTTATTAAAGAAGACATTAAAAAGTTGGCAAGACTCCCCGAAGGTAAAACATTGGAGTTCAAATCGACCATACGCTACAACTTGCATACGGAAAAAAACGATAAGGCAATTGAGTTTGCTTGGATTAAGGGTGTTGCAGCCTTTTTAAATACCGAAGGTGGAGTATTACTTATAGGAGTTAATGATGATGGTGAATTTACAGGTATTGAGAAAGATGGCTTTGAAAATGAAGATAAAGCACTATTGCATATAAAAAACTTAGTCAGTAAAAATATTGGTGTTGAATATATGAAATTTATTACTATGTTTACTGCAGTAATTGAGGAGAAAACCATTATCGCATTAGTATGTAAACAATCAAGCAAACCTGCTTATATGAAAAACGGCGGTGAAGAACAATTTTATGTTCGTGTAGGACCATCTAGCACAAAACTTTCTATTACTCAAACTGTTGAACATATTTTTACGCATGGATATAAACAGATAGTAACACTGCATTAAAATTGATAATTATGAAACGCATAACTTTAATCTGGATTTTTTTATTACCTGCTTTTTTGTCAATCGCACAAAACGATTTAGCTAAAGCTAATTTAATTCCAAAACCTGTAAAAATTATATCAAACGATGGAGTTTTTAAACTCACAAACAAAACCGTAATTTATTTAAAGGGAACATCACCGGATTTAAAACAACTCGGCACATATTTGTCGGCACTGTTAAAACCTGCAACGGCATATCCGTTTAAGGTAAAAAAAACTGATGATTTGGATAAAACAAATGCTATTTATTTGGTTCTTAATAATAAACCGGAGCTTGGTATCGAAGGCTATCATCTTAAAATCAGTAAAGAAAAATTGGTTATTTGCGCCAATAATCCAGCAGGCATTTTTAGGGGGATTCAAACGTTCCGCCAATTATTGCCTGCCGAAATAGAATCAAAGAAAACGGAAAATGCTCAATGGGAAGTCCCTTGCGGTATGATTGAAGACAAACCCGAATATGAGTTTAGAGGTGCTATGCTTGATGTGTCAAGACATTTTTTTAGTGTGGAAGATGTGAAACGATACATCGACCTGATTGCGGCTTATAAAATGAATATTTTGCATCTTCATCTTTCAGACGACCAAGGCTGGCGCATTGAAATTAAATCCTGGCCCAATTTAACTAAAATTGGCGGCAGTACTCAAGTAGGAGGGGGAAAGGGAGGTTTTTACACCCAAAAACAATACAAAGAGATTGTTAAATACGCACAAAACAGATACATTACCCTTATTCCTGAAATTGATATGCCGGGGCATACCAATGCTGCATTGGCTTCCTATCCTGAATTAAACCCGGATAATAAAGCAAAAAAATTATACACAGGCACAAAAGTAGGATTTAGCACCTTAATGACCGATAAAGAAATTACTTATCAATTTATTGATGATGTTATTCGTGAAATTTCAGCAATCACCCCCGGACCTTATATCCATATAGGTGGAGATGAATCGCATTCTACTAAAAAAGAAGACTATATTGTTTTTATCAACAGGGTACAAAAAATTGTAAAAAAATACAATAAAACCATGATTGGTTGGGCAGATATAGCTGCTGCCGATATTGAAAAAGATGTCATTGCACAATTTTGGCAACAAATTCCTGATAATGCGCTAAAAGCGGTAAATAAAGGAGTAAAAATTATTATGTCGCCTGCTACAAGAATATACATGGACATGCAATACGATTCTTTGAGTCCCTTAGGTTTGCATTGGGCTG
>JAKIUH010000122.1 GCA_021647685.1 Bacteroidales bacterium | reverse complement strand
AACATGTATTGTATCAGAAAACTTTCCTGATTTATCTAATAAAATTTTCTTTTCATAACTATGGTTATAGTCAACAATTTTAACAAAAGTCTCTTTTGTATTTTTAATTGTTCCAGAAAAAGTTGCAAATGACTTTTTTTCATTTTTACATGAAAACTGAATCAATAATAAGGTAAGTATAATAATAAATTTATTCATAACATTTCTAATGATAAAGTGCTATTTAAAAATTAGTAACCCGGATTTTGCTGATCTTGTGAAATATTATCATTCGCATCAATTTCCTTTTGAGGAATTGGTAAAATGGTAAAATTATTGGGATATACAATATTTATAGGCGTACCTACTGATGTACTATATTTTACAAAACTCTCCTTTTTTCGAGTAAGATCAAATAGTCTATGCCCTTCAAACATCAATTCTTTTCTTCTTTCCTCCTGTATAATCCTTTTTAAGTCATCACCAGAATCTGTAATGGGCAGTGCAGTTGGGTTTGCTCTTAAATGAATCATGTTAACAGCACCTCTTGCACCATCATCATCACCTAATTCAGCTAAAGCTTCTGCTTTAATTAGATACATTTCGGAGTAACGGACAACCGGTATATTATTATCAAACCCAAATGATGAGTGTTTTAGTACTCTATTACTACTAATTAAAGCTCTACGCACATCATTATTATCAAAAGAATCATAAAGATCATTGGTTGCTAAAAATCGGCGAAAGATATAATAATAATTAATGGATGAATATCTGGCATTATCTGTTTCCGTATTAATTATTGAAAAAATAGATTCACTGGTTTCATCCAAAGTCCAACTATCTATATACTCTTCATTAGAAAGTAATGAATATTGTCCGCTGGCAATAACTTCTGAGGCCAAATTGTTTGCTTGTGTCCAGTTTTCCATATACAAATAAATACGAGCCAAAAAAGCCTTTGCTGAATATTCATTGAGATAATAAGGCGAAACAACACTATTACCAATTAAACTTAATCCCTTATTAAAATCACTAAGAATTTTATCATAAACTTCTTTTGTAGTGCTTCTTGCCGGGCTGATTATATCAATTCCTACTTTATCTTCATCTATTAAAGGAACACCCAAGTGAGAAGCGTCATTTGTGAAATTGTATGGCTGCGCAAAAAAGCGTTGCATATCAAAATAGGCGATACCTCTTGCTATATAAAGCTGTCCGATTAATTCATTTGCAGCTTCTTGATCTGTTCCAAAATCAAACTGTTCAGCTTCTCTTATTACAATAGAAGATTGTGTAATAAGTGCTGATATTTTTTCCCAAACTTTTTCGGTATATCGATTATCTGCTTTAGTTTCATATTTATCCACATCAGAGAATAAATAAAAGTTATTATTTTTAACATTATCAGACATCAAATCAGGCAATATTAAAGCATAGCTGTCATAATAATAGGGATCTTGAAAAATATTATAAACCCCATTTGTTGCAGACTTGAGTGTAGTGTAATCAACAATTAAATTATCTGTTGTAATTTTATCATATGGTTGTATGTCAAGGAATTTATCTTGATTACAAGAGGCTAAAACCAAAAATAAAACCAACACTAATATTTTATTTAAATTTTTCATTATATCATTTTTTTAATTAAAAATTAGAAACTAATATTAATTCCAAAATAGATTGTTTTTGTAGGAGGAGTATCAAAACTTGCATACCCTGTAATTCCACCAATTTCAGGGTCATTACTAAGAGACTCATCCTTAACATAAGTCCAGAGATTAGTTCCACTAACAAAAATTCTTAATCTATCAATAAAAGTTTTATCTAATAACTTGTTAGATAAACTATATGATAATTCTATCTTTTTTAAACGAATATAACTCCCATCATGCAGCCATCTTGTAGATCGGATTTCTGAAAGAGAATTTCCATACACATATTTAGGTACGTCTGTAATATCACCGGGATTTTGCCATCTATGTTGATAAACATAATAAGAAGTGTTACTATAATCACGCAAACGCTGGTAACCATTATCATTTTGGATATATCCCGTTGTTTCAAATATTTGACCACCCCAACTGGTATAAAACTGGACTGCTAATGAAAGATTTTTGTAAGTAAAAGTATTAATAAATGAACCATAGAAATCGGGAGAGGTTTTACCTTGACTATATTTTTCAGCTTCACTTCTATTCGGAGTCGTTGCGGTTTCAGTCTCATCAGTATAATACAATTCTTCACCTGTTTGAGGGTCAACCCCGGCATATCCGTACAGGTAGAGTGTATTAAAATCTTCTCCAACTTTACGAATATGGATACCTGATATGATTTCATCATTGTCCAATTTAGTTACTTTGTTTTTATTAGAAGTGAAATTAAATCCGGATGTCCATATAAAATTATTGTTATTTGAAATTATATTCCGTGTATTAAGAGATATTTCAATACCTTTATTATTCATACCTCCAAAATTTTGAAAAACAAAATTATCACCATTATAAGCTGATATACCGAGGTTATACAACAGCTTATCAGTATTACGACTATAATAATCTATAGAGCCGGATACTCTATTATTAAACATTGTAAAATCAACTCCTATATCAAAATTTGCATTTTCTTCCCATCCTAATGCAGGGTTACCTGCCGATGCAATAGTTACAGCATTAGAATTATTGTAAAAAGCTGTTCCGTCATAAGTACCAACATAATTAAAACTACCAATTTGATCATTTCCGTTTACCCCATAACTTGTTCTGATTTTTAAGAAATTGATAAAATCTATATCTTTCAAAAAATCCTCATTTTTCATATTCCAACCTAAACCAACTGAATAAAAATTCCCGTATCTATTTTCCTGTCCAAATTTTGAGGAACCATCTCTTCTAAACAATACGTTTATGAAGTATTTATCTTTATATGAATAATCTGTATTTATAAAGAATGAACTCAATGCTGTTTTAAGTCTTTTTGTATATGCATCTATAGGATCTCCATTATCTAATGTTGTAGTTCCGGGTCTCATATTCTCCACACTAACATTTAATATTTGTATATCGGTAGCTGTATTCTCAAAGCCTGCGAAAGCATTTATTGAATGATCTTTACCAAATGTAGTCATATATCTAAAAAGCACTTTTGCATCCCATATAAAAGTATTTGTATTTTTCTGAATAGCATAAGCGGAGCCATTAAAATATCCTTTTCCGATATCTGCAGGAAAATTGTTAAAGTTATCTACCAATTTATAGCTTGCACTAAGGCTAGGCTCAATAGTTAAACCTTCAAAGACTTCATATTTTAGATTAGCAAAACTTCTAAAATCATTTGTTTTAAGTTTTCTTGTTTCTTCCGTGAGTACCGCTAAAGGATTTACTCTGTAGTTATAGCTGTAATCATAAGTACCATCATCGTTATATACTTTAAAATCAGGTCTTAAAAGATACATATTCCTAAATGGACTAAAAAATGAAGTACCCGTTTCATAATTGTCAGAGTTCACATTACTATAGCTTAAATTTGTTGAAAAAGTCAATCTTTCAAGGATCTTTGTATCATATTTTAACCTTACAGAAAATCTTTCAAAATCAATTTCTTTTATCGGTGTTTCATTTTTTAAATAACCGGCTGAAATATAATAACGATTGTCATTATTACCTCCTGAAATAGAAATATTATTTTGGCTCATAAGCGATGTACGCGTTAACTCATCAGCCCAATTTGTATTTTGATTAGGATTGAATGGAGTTGTAGAACCTCCGGGATTTAACAAAAAGTTTAAAGCATCTTGTTCTGTATCAATACCATTTGTAGTATTATTAATTAAGCCTTCAATGTAAAGCTCTTGCAACTCACTCGTATTAAGTCTTCTATTTAAATCTGTAAAATCAGAAAAACCAATCTGAGAAGAAAAGTCTATCCTGGTTTTGCCGGATATACCCGATTTTGTTTCTACCACAATAACTCCATTGGCTCCACGTGCTCCATATATACTAGCAGCAGATGCATCTTTTAAAACTGTTATCGATTTTATATCATTGCCACTAATACTTGACAAATCTTTTCCATCTGTAGTAGGAACCCCATCAATAACATATAAAGGACCACCCGCTGTTAAAGATATCGGATCTTCTAAAACAGAATTTGAACCTCCAATAGCAACAGCTCCTACTCCCTCTTGAAATGCAGAACCAACCCCTCTAATAATTACCTGAGGGACAGCTTGTGGGTGTGCATTATTTGTAATAATTTGAAGGCCTGCAATACTTCCCTGAAATCCTTCTTGCAAAGTAGGTAAATAGGCATCTTCATAAAAACTATTTTTAATGTTTTCGGCAGCACCGGTTGCCTTTTCTTTTGATATTTTTTGATAACCTGTTGATATGATAACAATTTCTTTTAAATTAGCAAAAGATTCAGATAAAACTACGTTTATTACTTTGTTATTATTAACCTGAACTTCCTTTGTCTGGTAGCCAATAAATGAAAAAACAAGAACTGAATTTTCAGCTTTTACACTTATTTCATATTTACCGGAAACATCTGAAACGACACCGTTGTTAGTTCCTTTTTCAACAATATTAACTCCGGGTAGGGCTTCACCATCTTTATTTGTTACAATTCCCGTAATAATAATTTGTTGTGGATTAGGTTTTAAGTTATCTTCTTTTTTTAATAGAATTACACCATCATCCGATAAAACACAACTAAACTTTCCAAATGAAAGACTTTTTTTAAGTAATTTTTCAGCACTTATAACTCCTTTTTTAAGAAAAACTTTTGGTGCATTTTCAAATAAGTCTGATTTATAAATAAAAGTGTAATCTGTTTGTTCTTTTATCAAATCAAATACTTCATTAACGGTAATTAATTCACTAGTTTCAATTCTAACTTTTGTATTCTGAGAAAATACATTTTTCGGAGTAAACCCAAATGAAACTATAGAAAATAAGACTAAAAATATTCTCATAAGATTAATTAATAGTCTTTTTTTTTAATAAAAAAGAATGACAGCAAAGGTAATTTTCATAATAATAAATATTAATTTGTTAATAATTAATTAGTTAATAAAAAAGGTCAAATTTAGTTTTGTATAATATAAACCTCTTTTCATTTTTTATTTCAATACTATTGTCTTATTCGTTATTTCATAATCTATATCATTAGTGGTCTTTAACATTATTAAAACAGTCTCCAAACTATGATTTCGATCAAATACTCCTGTATATTTTATATTTTTCAAATCTTTATTTTTATAAATAAATTTAACATCATACCATCTTGATAATACTTTTGTAATTTCAAAAAGGGAAGTATTATTAAAACTAAAAACACCTCTTCGCCATGCAGTTACATCACTAATATCCACATTGATAATTTCAATATTCTTTTTCCCTAAAACAACAACAGACTGCTGGTTAGGCTTTAGGTATTTCTTTAAATAAGCATTCTTTACCATTACTTTGCCTTTTATAAGAGTTGTGTAGATATTCTCCTCATCATTATATGCTTTTACATTAAACTCTGTTCCCAAAACTTCAACCTCCTGCTCTTTGGTAATTACTTTAAATTTAGATCCTTTATGATCTCTACTTGGGGATACATCAAAATACGCCTCTCCATAAACCAATTCAACTTTACGTGTAACACCATCAATAAAATTTTTCGGATACTTTATCTTCGAATCTGAATTTAACCAAATTTTGGTACCATCAGAAAGTTGTAATAAAAACTGTCCTCCTCTATGTATCGTTAAATAATTGTATATAACTTCCTGCGATATAAAACTGTCTTTTTTATAAAAAATACTTTTCCCATCACTAATCAAATTGTTTGACCTGAAATATTTCCCTTCACCCAAAACTATACTTGAACCGTTTTCCAATGTAAGAATTACCTTGTCCGTACTAATGTTTTTCTCAGTTTTAACTATCTTAGAATAGTTATTTTGCTTTCCTAACAACAAATAGAACACAGAAATTCCGAATACCAATACAATTGATGCTGCTAGCATGTATTTCCAATAATTGTTCGTTATTTTAGGTTTATCAATTCTTTTTTCAATTGATTTCCAACCTTCTTTAATATCTATTTCCAAAGAGTCATCACTAAATTGAGTTTTCACTTTATCAAAGTACTTTCTATGATCACTGGACTCCTTATACCAATTTTGAAAAATAAGTTCTTCCTCTTCTGTTAGTGTATTATTAAGTTTTTTAAAAATTAATTTAAAGTCCATAAGTTTTATATTTTATAGTTAAGACAACAAAAAAAAAAGGGGGTGACAAATAATTAAAAAAAAATGAAATTTAAGCTCCGTAATGTAAAAGAAGTATTATTGAAGTAAGTAATTCTATGATTTTTAGCTTAGCACGCTTTAGCTGCGTTTTAACTGTATTTACAGATATATTTAGCTCCTCAGCAATTTCTGCATATTTATATCCATATATAAATTTCAATCGAACGGTTTGTTGCATCCTTTCGGGCAAAGTGTCAATAATTTTAAGAATCTGATGATAAATAATCTTTCGGTCTTCATCATCTGTAGAATCAATAATATTCTCAGAAACTAAATTCAGTACATCAAATTTGATAAAATTGGAGTTATCTGTAATCTTTATTGATCTCAAATAATTAAGACACCGGTTTCTAACCATTGCAAGAACGTACCCATTGAGTGATGCAGTTATATTTAATTGATTGGCATTTTCCCAAATATAAACAAATACCTCTTGAACTATATCCTCACTTTCTTGTTGGTCAAAAAGATAACTGTTTGCATAAATTACAAACCTTTTATAATTCCTATCAAAAAAAGCTTTAAAAACTTTTTGGTTACCTTTTCTAATTTCTTTAAAAATAATATCCATTTAAGAAAATGATTAACTTTATTTACAAATATAGTAAACTTTAATAAAAGACATTTATAAAATCTACTATACTATGAGAATCAATTTAGGATATTTAGGAAATTTAATAAATTGAATTATTTTTAATATAGGTCATAATAATATAAACCTTAAATCCACAAGTTATCTGATTATAAATTGTTAATTAATCTCAACTCCATTCCTATGATTTTGCCATGCTTTACTATTCTTCCTGGGCAATATAAGTCCTTTTATACTTTGGAAAAACAATACCAAAGCATACCCTAATTAAATAACAAGCAGAAAATTACAATATCATTAATTATCTGTATTCATCAATGCCAATTAACAATTAAACCACCCCTACCCAACCAAATATCATGCGATGAATAATAGTTCTGATACATCCCGCCTAAGCTAATGTACATATAAACTGACTCAAATTCTGCAATTTGAATTTTGTAATGTATCCCTGCTTCAAGAAAAGGAACAGAACCTGTTTCATAATCAATGGACAAACGTGTATTAGCTTCCAGAAAATCACGTTCGTTATTCATTCTAAAACGAAAACCTACATAATGTTCATTAAAATAGCTCTGTGAATATTTCTCAAACTGAACACCTGTGCCCAAAGACATTTTAAAACTTGGCGAAGGTTGGATGTTAAACAAAAACAACCATTCCCACGATGTAAAAGAATTAGGAAAATCATTCGTATATTCGGTTAAAATATTAAAACGGAAAGCAGTTGTAAAAGAAGCCAGATTTATACTAATTTCGGGTAAATAATTAACATACAAATACGTTTTGGCAGAAGAATAATGCCAACCAAGCGCAAAATTAGCTTTAAAATCTGCAGAAATTACCGTGGCATCGGCATCTCTGTTTTGCATAATCATACGATTATTTTCTGCAAGCAAGCCAAAAACCATAGCAAAACCATTTTGAAAGCAACACCCCAAAATATCAGCCGCACAGCCTGCTGTAAAATCATCACTATCACCGTTTGACGAATAAGTACTTACATTACCCTTATCAGAACTATTTGATTTAGAGCTTTTTTTAATATCATTGATTTGAGCATTAGTAATAAATACAGTAAAACTAAAAATAAATAAAAATAATGTTTTCATAGGTATAGCTTATTGTTTTATTAATTAACTTATCCGACCACCGGCAGATTGAATATTTTATTATTCATTTTTCACCTTTTAATACCTTTTTAATATAAATTTGCGTTTTTATTTTTTGTCATGCTTTACTAAAATTAACAAAACCGACAAATAACTGTTTTAATATAATACAAATTATGAAGAAAAAAACCTCCTTTATTAAACTTTTTTTTTACAGTTTTTCTACTTTTACGGTGATAGCAGCACTTATCGCCTTTTCTTATTACAATAAAATATATATTGACAACACTCAAATACCAAACAGTGAAAAATTTTATTTGTACATTCCAACGGGAGCTGATTACACGAATGTAATTGACTCTTTAAGCAAATATAATATCTTAAAAAATAAAGAAAGTTTTATTTGGCTTTCGGAAAAAAAGAACTATAAAAAAATTCGCCCCGGCAGATACGAAATCACGAACGGCATGAGTAACAATCAATTGATTAATATGCTACGTGCCGGTTTACAAAAACCGGTAAAACTTACCTTTAATAATATACGCACAAAAGAAGAACTTGCGGGAAAAATTTCAAAAACACTTGAATTTGATTCTTTATCACTGCTTCGTTTACTGAATAATAAAGAATTTTTAAATTCATATGGTTTTACACCTGAAACGGTAATTTCTATGTTTATACCCAATACCTATGAATTTTATTGGAATAGCTCGCCCGAAGTTTTTTTCAAAAAGATGTATAAAGAGTATAAAAAATTTTGGAATAAAGAACGTTTAGCTAAAGCTAAAAAAATGAATATGTCTCCCATAGAAGTCGCTACATTGGCTTCAATAGTGCAAGCTGAACAATCAAGACACAATGATGAAAAGGCTAAAGTTGCCGGATTATATATTAACCGACTGAAAAAAGGAATGTTACTTCAGTCGGACCCTACTGTTGTTTATGCAATTGGTGATTTTTCCATTCGCAGAGTGCTCAACAAAGATAAAGAGATTGATTCGCCCTACAACACCTATAAATATAAAGGTTTGCCTCCTGCTCCAATCAATTTACCGGAGATTTCATCAATTGATGCCGTTTTAAATTATGAAAAACATAAATATATTTACATGTGTGCCAAAGAAGACTTTTCCGGTTATCATAACTTTTCAACAAACATTAGCCAACATAATATTTATGCCAAAAGATACCAAAGGGCTTTAAATCAGAAAAAAATATGGAGATAATAAAGTTTTTCACAGGCAAATTTCAGTAGCCTGTCCGGTGAAAGCTTTTATAAATCACGAACCAAACAGTTAACTAAATAAATTTTATGGAACAAAAGAAAATAAGTTTTTATGCAAAAGTTGAAGGATGGTTATCATTAATCAGCAATGTATTACTGTTTGTTTTAAAATATTGGGTAGGAATTATTTCCGGCTCGGTAGCCTTAATTGCCGATGCTTGGCACACCTTGTCCGATTCATTAACCTCTGTAATCTTATTGATTGCCATAAAAATATCCGATAAACCTGCCGATGAAAATCATCCTTTTGGGCATGGAAGAGCCGAAGTAATTGCATCGCTAATCATTGGTGTTTTACTTTCAGTAATTGCCTTTAATTTTATGCTTGAATCCATTAATAAGTTTTTAGCAAAAGAAGAGGCTAATTTTGGTAAATGGGCAATTATTGCCACCATTATCTCAATTATTGTAAAAGAGTTAAGTGCTCAGTATGCTCTTTGGGCACACCGGAAAACCGGAATGAATTCACTCAAAGCCGAAGCTTGGCATCATCGTAGCGATGCCATATCATCTGTAATTATACTCTTTGGTATATTTTTCGGGAGTACTTTTTGGTGGCTCGATTCTGTTTTGGGTATAATGGTAGCTTTACTCATATTTTATGCAAGTTTTGAGGTAATACGCGATGCCGTTCGTCCGCTTATGGGGCAAAACCCAAGTAAAGAATTTGAACAAAAAATCAAAAACCTGATTAGCCGCATAACCGAACTTGATGTAAATTTTCATCATTTACATATTCATAACTACGGAAATCATAACGAAATTACTTTTCATATCAAGCTGCCGGCACATTTAACATTGTTTGAAGCACATAAAGTTAGTGAACAAATTGAAAATGCCATTCGTAAAGAAATGAATATTGAAGCAACAATCCATATTGAACCGTTTAATACTTCATTCTTTAAATCACAAAAAAACTAATTAAAATAACGTGTACTTGCTTTGTTTAATCGTAAATTTTCTTTATGAATTGCAATAAGTGAGCACTGCTTTTAAAAATATTAATTGTTTTAGAAACACTCTACCAAAATAAAAGAGACCACAAATAAATGCAGCCTCTAAATTTTAATCATTGAATGAACACTAATTTTTTATTTGTCTGTGTAATTCAAAATTTTTAATACTGGAATTCTCAATTCTTTCCTGTTTTCGTCACTTTTTTGCAACACCCATATAAATAGTTGATAATCAGTATTTATGTTTTATCTTTGGGTGTTGCAAAATTATTCTTATGTTTATCAGAG
>JAKIUH010000121.1 GCA_021647685.1 Bacteroidales bacterium | reverse complement strand
TCACTGAAAAATAATAATCACAAGTTACTTTTAAAAACATACTTGATTATTACTGATATTTTACTTGAACAACACAAATACAAAGAGGCAGAAAAATATATTAGAAAAGCTTTAGCTTTGATTAATTATCCTGACAACATAAGCCAAAAAGCCCAATTGTTAAAAAAAGCAGCAGATATATATCATATATTAGGCGATGACACTAAATCATATAATTATTTGAAACAATATAGCCAATATGCCGATTCGATAATAAACAGCCAATTAATTAGTATTTTATCAGAATTTGAAAACGAAGTTCATAAATCAAGCCTGAAAACAGTAAAAAGAGATTTGGTATCGGAACAGGAAAAAAGCACCTTTTATCTATATGCAGTTATTTTCGGCATTTTATTATTTTCGATTTTATCGATATTGCTATACCTGATTTTAAAAAAATCAAGCGAGCTAAAAAACAGTTTAATACGAATTAATGAACAAAATACAATCATCGGAAAACAGTATGAAGAAATATTGCAGCAAAACAAAATGCTGGAAAGATATAAAAACGATTTGGAGGAATTGGTTAATGAACAAACCTTTGATTTAATTGAAGCAAAAGAACAAGCCGAACATGCAGATCGATTAAAAACTTCTTTTTTAGAAAACCTTTCGCACGAAGTGCGAACTCCTTTAAATGCGATTACAGGATTTGCAGAAGTGCTGCAATACGAAGAAAATCTTTCCGAAAATGTAAAAACTTATATTGACCATATCAATACTGCCGGAGAATCGCTACTCCGCATTATTGATTCAATTATTCAACTTTCCGATATTCAATCAAGTGATTATAGACTAAGTACTTCTACATTTTTGGCAGTAGAACCTATTTATAAAATTGTGCGTGAATTTAAAAATACCAATGAGTTTAGAACAAGTAAAAATGTAGAAATTAAAGCACAAATTAATATTGAGCCTGAGCAAAAAATCAGCACAGACGAAAATGCTTTAAATGCAATATTATATCATCTAACAGACAATTCGATAAAATTTACCGAAAAGGGATATGTAGAAGTTGGAGTTAGTCCGTTTGATGAAAATCAACTGTTGTATTATGTTAAAGATACCGGAATAGGAATTCATCAAGAAGATATTAAATTTATCTTCGACCGGTTCAGAAAAGCAAATTCAGACACCAAAAAACTATACAGAGGTTTAGGAATGGGATTAACTATAGTTAAAAACCTGATTGAATGTATGGGGGGCGAAATTTGGCTGGATACAGAAACTCAAAAAGGCAGTATGTTTTATTTTAGCATTCCGATACTTTATAAAGAGAAACATCAAAGCACAAAATCTTAACCCGCATTATTCACCGCTCTTAATAGCAGACACAATAACATATTAAAATACAGTAAATTACAAACGAATCAACCATTTGTTAGCAGCTATAAATTCGGGAGAATTAGAATTATCTTTATGCATCCGCTTCGTTGCGAAACCCTCGAAATATAATAGTACTCCTTCGGATTTCGACGTCTCGAATCTGCATAAAGCAAATTCCATGAACTTTTCTCATGCGAAGCATAATAACACGGGTTAATACCAATAAGCAAAATTTTATACAAAGGCTTATTTTTTTTCAAAATAGACCAGTTTAAACCACTTGTTTTTATCGGTAAATACGTTTTTAAGGTGAAAATTACCGTATTCACCAATTATTTCTACATCTTTATCTGTAAATTTATGCGAATTTTCAGTATGAATTTTTTCGCCTTTGATAAAATGAAGCGTATCCAAACCGGAATTTAGGCTAATATCCATTTCTTTCAATGCTTTTAAATGCATTTCAATCCTGTTTTCAGCTTGATTATAAAAAGCAATATGCTCAAAATCATCAACATTAAAATTTGCATTGCAAAGCAAGTTTATCACATTTAAAATATTTTTATTAAACGCTGCTGTAACCCCCTTTATATCATTATATGCATTTTCTAATACAGTAATATCTTTTACCATATCCATACCCAATAAAAAGGCATCGCCCGTTTGCATTTCATTTCCCAGTTCAGTAATAAATCTATTTTGCTCCTTTTTAGTAAAATTACCGATGGTACTGCCAAAAAAACAAAAGAGTCTTTTTCCTGCTTTGGGTAAAACACTAAACTGATGAACAAAATCTGCTACAATTCCGGTAATTGATTCCAAATCAAACTCCTTAATTAATTCTTCCGAAGATTTTAAAATAGCCGACTGGCTAATATCTACCGGAAAATAGCGAATACTTTTTAAAAGTTCTACGGGAATTTGCTTTAGCAAAAGCTTAATTTTCGAGCTGTCGCCACTGCCTAATTCAATAATTGAAAGATTTTGAAAATTTATATTTGCATTTTTGATAAAAGTCGATAAAATAGATTTCTCGGTGCGTGTCGGATAGTACTCATCTAATTGAGTGATTTGTTCAAAAAGCCTTGAACCTTTTTCATCATAAAAAAATTTTGAAGAAATATATTTTTCAGGTGCACAAAGCCCTTTAATAATTTCTTCTTTAACTGCATCAATACCAATATCTGCAAGGTGATTCTCAATCCTGATTTTTCCTATGGAAATAATTTGCTCTTCGATATAATTCATGAACTGCTTTATTTGATTATTTCTACACCTTTCCAAAAAGATACATAATTAGCAATATCTTTAACTATGTCATGAGGATTGGGATAATACCATGCAGCATCTTCGTTTCTTTTACCATTGACCACAAGAGTGTAATACGAAGCTTCTCCTTTCCAAGGACATACGGAGTGTGTGTCATTGGTTTCAAAAAACTCTTTTTTTATAGATTCCGGCGGAAAATAATGATTTTTTTCAATAATGATGGTTTCATCACTTTCTGCAATAATTTGATTATTCCAAATTGCTTTCATTTTCTTTAATTTTTTTATTTTGATATTATATTTTAATAAGGAACTCCATTAGCCCTTTGTGTTTTATAAGCCGACAAGTACCATTCAAACTCATCAATAAAGCGTACTACCCGCTGATTATAATGTTCATTAAGCGCCTTACCCGATTCATCGAATGCATCCTGAACTGCCGAAACAGGAAAAATTGTCGGGATACTGCTCATGCCTAATTCAGCAAGTACCACTCTTAAATGAACAGCCACGCGCATTCCGCCAAAACTGCCCGCCGAATAAGGAACTAGGGCACTCGGCTTAAAGTAGTATTCCTGTTGAAAATGGTCCAACAAATTTTTCAGAACTGCCGGAATACTGTGATTATATTCACCCGAAACAATAACAAAACCATCCGCTTTATCCAATATCCGGTGAATTTTCTCCATTGCCTCCGGAGCTTGTCCTTTGGGATATTCTTTATACATTTTGTCTAAAAATGGTAATTTATATTGTTTTGTATCAATAAGTGTTGCATTAAAATTTCTTTTCTTTAACTGATTAAGAATAAAATAAGCTACCTTTATTCCTTGCCGGTTACTACGGTTCGAGCCGTAAATTACTGCTATGTTCATTATAAAATTTTTAAATTAATTTTGGGGGATTCCTGTTTCGTACGGATTATCAGGGTCATTGCTCCATTCAAACCAACCGCCATCAAAAACCGAAACATTGGGCCAGCCCATTAGCCATGCATTAAAAAAAGCTTCACTTCCGCGCCAACCTGTACCACAGTAAAAAGCCAAATGCTTATCGGGTGTAATACCTGCTTCTTTCCAAATTGCTTCAACTTCTTGAGCCTCACGCACCGTATGATCTACATTTCGATAGTTTTCCATATGATATGCATCTGTTCCACAATTACCAAATATTGCTCCGGGTATTCTTCCTTTTTTTTCAATATAATTATATCCGCTTACTTCACCAATAAACTCTGCCCAAGACCGAACACTTACCAGCTCGGCATTTTCTGATTTTAAAATTTCTTTTGCTTGTTCAATATCAACAGCAAGTTCAGGATGAGCAGGAATTTTTGCCCAAAAATCCTTAACGGGATGTTTAGCTACATCATCAGTATCTATATGATATCCGGCATCCTTCCACGACTGAAAACCACCATTCAGAACACGTACATCTTTTACGCCGGCATAGAGCATAATAAAAGCATTACGAATGGCTCCTATATGCCCGGCAGCACTGCCCGGAAAATCATCATCATTATCAGGATTCATATATTTGCCGTATAAAACAACAGTAGTATCGGCAGTAATTCCATGATTTTCCAATGCTTTTTTAAGCTCTTCGGGCGAGCGGCGATTCCATGTTTCAGGAGTTTCCAAGGCTAAGGTATCCATATCAATTGCTCCTGGTATATGCCCAGACAGATAAGCATTACGGTTTCGGTAATGTGTATGAACCACTACAAATTTATCATTGTAGTATTCATCCGGTTTTTTGCCCGAAATTAAATCATTAAGCCAATTGGCAGAAACCAAATGTTTATAGCGCGCAAGTTTTTCCATTGGGAAATTTGAATTAAGCGTCCATTCATCACTAAAATGATTATAAACAGAAATATCTTTATACCCTGCTTTTGCAAATAAATCAGCAACTTGATTGCTTTCATGGCGATTATAAGCATATATAACCAATTTATTTTCAGGTAGAATATTTTTGAAACGTACAATTTCAATCCAATCCATATACTTTGTCCATTTTAAAGGAAGCGATTTAGCACCTTTTATATGCCCTCCACGCTGTTCACCATTATATTTCCAGCCGTTGTATGCATCAACAGGACGCAGATCGATGATTTTAACATTGGGTTTATCAAGTAAACCGAATAGCTCTTTACTTGACAGTTCTGAGTATTTGTTCATGTGATTATTTTAAATTATTTTCATTGGTAACATATATCCCTTTAAATATAAATGATTTATGATAATTTAATATTTTTCACTAAGCTTATTACTGTTAGTATATCCTTTTCTAACCGAAAGCTTACTATATGATAATATATATTAAGATTTTTCGAGTAATTGCTTTGTAGGGCAAAATTATATAAACTACCAGCCGATAAATGTCACTTAAATGACAAAAACTTATTTAGGGCTTGCTGAAAAACGCTAAATAAATTATTAATCAGTACCTTATATTTGTTTAATTGTGTCTAAATGCAAGGTTTTCAAATACAATATCAGAAAAAGCATGCATTTATTATATAATAATCATAATATTTTTTGCTGCTCAGCTGCACACCTCTTTTGTATTTTGTTCAGTTTGAAGTATTTCTATACATCTGCACTTCACAAAATCCAAAATAGATGCACATCTGAGCTTTTCAGCAAGCCCTATTTAAGCTAATATCCGCAAGTTATCCTATGAATTTACAAATTGACAGACACATAATCAGGTATAGCTAAGTACAATTTAATCGTTCATTCGATGACTGTTAATAAATTTGTTTGATATTGTCGGATTTAAAACTAAATATAAAATTAAAAATAATTATCAAATTAATTATCAATTATATAGAAAAAAGATATTTTTTTAGTATATTTAGCAGATATAACTAACTAAAAAAAATTACAGCTATGAAAAAATTAAGTTTCTTTTCAATGATTACATTATTTGGAATAATGATTTTTAGTTCTTGCGGAAGTGAGGATTTAAAACTTGACAAAAAAGTTTATGCTCCGGGAGAAACCATTAAAGTAACTTTTAAAGCCTCTCCAAAATGGGAAGAAAATGCATGGATTGGGATTATTCCATCCGATGTGGCTCATGGTAAAGAAGCTGAAAATGATTCTTATGATATTGCTTATCAATATATAAAAGGAGCTGAAAGTGGTACTTTTGAGTTTACGGCTCCCAACGACCCGGGTAAATACGATATAAGAATGAATGATACAGATGATGGAACAAAAGGCGTTGAAGTAGCTTCTGTTTCGTTTGAGGTTAAATAATGCCTTAAATCTGCAAACTATTTTTTAAAAAGTGCATAAGTTTTACTTATGCACTTTTTTCGTATTATCTTTTTTCTGTAACAAATCAGTTAAAATACCAACAAGAATTGATACAAACGATTAGTGAAGTCTTCCAATTATTATTTTCATCTTTGTTTCTGTAAAACAGACTAATCTGCCTAAAAAATTAGTTTCTACCATCAATTTTCGCTTCTTAACATAAGATAATTCAAATTTTTAAATCGAATCTTTAATATTTTTTCAAGACGTATAGCCTTAAAAATCAATATCTTATATTTAAGAGCAAAAAAAATAAACATTTTTTTAGTACTATGTGTTGCATAGTACTAAAAAATATCATATATTTGTTTCATATAATAATATGCATAACAAGGTACTATAAAATAATAAAAAATAATCTCATGAAACATCCATCCGCCAGCTGGCGGACACAGGGGCATGATTATTTAGGTGTAAAAATAAGCAAACCTCTGATTTTAGTGGATGTTCCATGAGGCAAATTAAAATAATTTAAAAAATAATCTCATGAAATTAACTGAAAACATAAATCTTGCAAACCGGATATTCACTATTGACCAAGATGCTTTGGTAAAATTAGAAGAATATTTAAAATCGGTTGAACATTATTTTAATGCAAAAGAAGAAGCAACTGAAATAGTTGCAGACATAGAAAACCGTATTGCCGAATTGTTTGAAACCATGCTGAATAAAAAAAAGGAAGTAATTAGTATGGAAGATGTAAATAAAGTTATTGAAATAATCGGTTTACCGGAAATTTTTATGGAAGACGTTCAAAATGAACAAAGCACACAAAATAAAAGAAATTTTAAGTTTGAAAATAAAACAAAAAAGCTTTATCGCGACCCTGATAATAGCATTATAAGCGGAGTATGCGGCGGTTTAGGAACTTATTTTAATGTTGATCCGGTGCTTTTTAGAGTATTATTTATTCTTACGGTAATTTTTAGCGGCATTGGTTTACTGCTGTACATTGTTCTTTGGATTGTAATGCCCGAAGCAAAAACATTGGAGCAAAAAATGGAGATGAAAGGATATTAAATCCACTTTGTAAAATTTAAGAACTCTCTGGAGAATTAAAATAATAAAAAACACAAGATATGAAAATAGAAAATGCAAAAGCCCAAATGCGTAAAGGAGTGTTAGAGTATTGTATTTTATCAATACTCTCGCAAAAAGATTCCTACGCATCGGACATAATAAACAAATTAAAGGAGGCAAAACTAATTGTGGTTGAAGGAACTTTATACCCACTGCTTACCCGTCAAAAAAATGCAGGATTGTTAAGTTATCGATGGGAAGAATAAACACAAGGACCGCCACGCAAATACTATAAACTTACCGCTGAGGGCGAAAAATTTTTGAACGAGCTGGATAAATCATGGACAGAGCTGGTGGAAGCAGTTGAAATGGTAAAAAATCTTCCGCAAGAAAGTGAAGAAAGCAAGTAGATACGAAAAATCAAACAAACATTTTTTAATTAACAGAAATGAAAAAAACAGTTAGAATAAATATAAACGGCTTAATTTTTAATCTGGATGAAGATGCTTATCAAAAATTAAGCAAATATCTGGATGCAATACGCCATATGTTCCGGAATCCTTCCGAAGCAAATGAGGTAATTTCTGATGTAGAATCGCGTATTGCTGAGTTGTTTCAACAAAGGGTAAGCAGCCGCAAAGAGGTGATTAATATAAAAGATATTGAAGCCATAATTGAAATTATGGGAAAACCTGATGATTTTGGTGAATACATAGAAGATACAGAAGAACAAGCTACTAACACCGAAAATAGAAGCAAGCTTTCTTTTAAATCATCACGTAGGTTTTATCGCGATCCGGATAAAAAAGTATTAAGCGGAGTAGCTGCTGGTTTGGGTGCTTATTTTGGAATAGACCCGGTAATTGTACGTGTAATTTTCATTATTATTACCATGATGTTTGGTGCAAGCATGTTTATATACATATTACTATGGATAATTATTCCTGAAGCAAAAACAACCACACAAAAATTAGAGATGCGTGGTGAACCGGTAAACTTGGGTAATATTGAAAAAACAATTAAAGAGCAATATAAGGAGGTAAAAGAAGGATTTAGCCAATGGCAAAACAGCGAAAGTTATGAAAGATTTCGTAATAATATTGGCGAAATTTTAAAATTTGCAGGAAAAATAGGACTCATTGCTCTAAAAGTATTCCTTGTAATTTTTGCGATATGGTTATTTTTCTCAGGATTTGGATTAATTAGCTCATTTACAGGAATATGGTTTTTTAATGATACATTTTTATCTCCGCTGTCATGGAATAATATGAATTTTTCGGTACTGGAATTTATCCGTTTGTTTGCCGATCCTTTTGTGGGGCTTGCCGGAATGATTGCACTGTATTTATTCATTATTATACCTGCACTTGCTTTACTTTTTGTAAGCCTGAAATTATTGTTCCGCTTTAAAGCACGCAGTAGAACGACTGCCATTATAGCAACTGCACTCTGGTTTGTTAGTTTAATGATTATAATTGGTGCAGTAGGAAGAACTGCTTTTAACTATCGTTCTACAGCAGAAAAAAAGAAAGTTTACGAGTTATATGGTAATTACGATACAATGTATGTTGAATTGGCACAAGCCAGACTATCTCCAAGAAATAAAGAAACTTTTAATCGTGTAATTGTAGATTTTGAAAACAATTTGGATTTAACAGGAAAAATATATCTGCATTTTATACCTGTAAATCGGAAAAATTATGAATTATCTATGGTTAAAAGAGCACATGGAATGAACGACCATGATGCTTTGAAATATATTAAAAACCTAAAATATGATTGGCAACAGGACGATTCGTTATTATTTATTAACCGATATTTTGATATCGAAGGTAAAAAGAAAATCCGTGATCAGGAAGTATCTGTTGATTTGAAAATACCTGTAGGGAAAGTTGTTTATATAGGAAAAGGAATTGACAATATAAGTGCAGAAATAGATTGGAGCGAAGATAATCAATTCTACAGAATGACTAATGACGGTTTAAAAGCACTAAACGAAACAATAACGGACGAAGAACTCAAAACAGGCACAATAAGCAAAAAATCAACGAAAGAAGACGAAGAAATTAAAGAAATGATGAAAGAATTGGATACATTGTAAAAGGACACTAAGAACAAATCAACTAATCAGCACATCATCAAATCAACTAATCAGCACATCAGCACATCACCCATCCCCAAGACGAAATTCGTCTGCATCTTCAATGCTGCCGCCTTCAAATATATTTTTGCGATCGTAATGGTCGTTTGGCTTGTATTCTTTGTCTCCGATATGAATTTTTTTTATACGTTTTAAATCGCCGCCTTTGTATATGTTTTTTTCTTTCATACCCGCTTTTTGCAATTCTTCGACTTTTTTTAATAATTCGGCAAAGAATTTTTCATCTTTAATAAGCTCCAATAGCTTTTTTTCCGCTTTTTTTTGAGTTTCGGGCTCTTCTGCTTTATTTTCTATTTCCGGGATATCTTCTATAAACAAGGGACGCAGCCACTGCCAAAAAGCGCCTATCAGCTCATCCTTGGCCGTGTTTGCCGCATTGCTTTCAGTAGCACTTTTTAAAATATAGCCAAGTGCTGTGCTTAAAAAAAGACCTATTGCTTCCATTTTTTATTATTGTTTGGTTTATAATTATCTGCTTGACCGCTGTATGTTACGGGATATATTTTTTAATATTGTTTCATTATCTGTATTTTACATTAAGTTCATTTTTCTTACCCCTATTTTTTTCTACTAAGCTTGAAACAAATTTATAAGTTTTTTTTGATTGATATTATTTAAAAAATTGCCAAATTTTCATTAATGACAAAACAAATTTACACTATTTTTTTTGTGAATTAGTAAAAGCCTTGTTTTTATTTTCAACCTTAGTAGAAAAAATGATAATCAGCGGAATAAAACCTTACTGCCTTATTTATTGTGATTTTTAATAAGCTAATAAGCTTAAAAACTGTTTGTTAAATTTTTTTACACCTACCATTTGGCGGCAACTAATGTTTATACATTACGCACCGTTGGTGCTATTTCGGATTTTTTGCACCGGTCATTGGGCTACACCCAATGTTTGTATATTAAGCACCGTTGGTGCTTTTTGTTTTTTTTCGCAGCTACCATCGGGCTATACCCAATGTTTGTATATTATGCACCTTTGGTGCTATAAGCAGTAACTTGCAATCGTCAAATTTTCGCAATTCACAATCATCAAAAAATGGCAATTAAAAATCGCCACTATTATTTTTTAAAATTTCTCATAAGATATTAGCACCAAAGGTGCGATAAGCAATAGCCCAACCCAAAGGGTTGGGTACAAAAAGTAAATTGTTAATAGCACCAATGGTGCGAAATATTAAACTATTAGTGTATTGTTGTGATTTTTAATAAGCTTAAAAACAGTTTGTTAATATTTTTTACACCTACCTTTTGGCGGCAACTAATGTTTATACATTACGCACCGTTGGTGCTATAGGCAGTAACTTGCTATCGTCAAATTTTCGCAATTCACAATCATCAAAAAATGGCAATTAAAAATCGCCACTATTATTTTTTAAAATTTCTCATAAGATATTAGCACCAAAGGTGCGATAAGCAATAGCCCGACCCAAAGGG
>JAKIUH010000120.1 GCA_021647685.1 Bacteroidales bacterium | reverse complement strand
AAAACCATTGGTTAAATAATCATGCTCTACCGAGCTGTGCGCTTGAATTTCTCCATAACCACAATGGTGATTGGTAAATAACAAGCCGTTTGGCGAAACCAATTCGGCAGTACATGAACCATGATCCAATGCCACAACCGCATCTTTCATGCTCGAATGGTTGATATCGTATATATCTTTGGGAGTAAGTTTAAAGCCCATGGCTTTCATTTGTTTGTAGTTTTTGCCAATAAAAGCCAAAAACCACATTCCTTCATCTGCTTTTACATTTATCTGTAATGCAAAAACAAATATCATTGCAAATACTACTGTTTTTTTAATCATAATGTTTATTATTTTTCTATTGTTTATAAAGTTTGTTAATTTATCAAAAATTAAACCATAAAATATTATGGATTGTCTATTAATAGGTTAGAAAGGCATATATAAAATGAACTGTCCGAAATCGTACACATAGTGTACGATTTAAAAATTTATACTCAATTGTTTATCCAATAATTTATATGATTTTCGATGATATTTACTAATACCATGCTCTGCAATTGCAATCCGGTGTTGCTTGGTTGGATAACCTTTATTTTTTGCCCAGAAATAATTAGGAAATTCCCTATCTAATTTTTTCATTATTTCATCTCTGTGTGTTTTTGCCAAAACGGAGGCGGCGGCAATGGATAAATATTTTGCATCGCCTTTTATAATGCATTGGTGAGGAATGTCTTGATAAGCTTTAAAGCGGTTTCCGTCGATAATTAAATGTTCCGGTTTAATTTTTAATTGATCAATGGCTTTATGCATTGCTAAAATGGAAGCATTCAGGATATTAATTTGGTCAATCACATCATTATCAACAATTCCAATAGCCCAGTCAATTGCTTCTTCTTCAATTATTAAACGTAGTTTATCCCTGTTTTTTTCCGATAGTTGTTTCGAGTCGTTTAAAATATCGTTTTTAAAGTCATTGGGTAAAATAACTGCTGCCGCAACAACGGGTCCTGCAAGGCATCCGCGCCCTGCCTCATCACAACCCGCCTCAAGTATGTTCTTTTTGTAGAATGCAGATAAAGAAATGCGTTTGTTCATGTATCTTGTTTTTTTATTTGGAAAGTCGTACTATTATTATGATAGAATTTTTATAAATCTTTAATTAGCGTATCGGAAAATACTTCTTTAATGTTTTTATTAAAATCATTAAGTAATTGATTGATTTTTTCAAAATCTTTGTCTTGTGTGGCTTTTAATAGTTTTGTTTCGCCGTAATCTGTTAAGCGATCAATAACCAGAGCAAAACTTAATTTATTGATGTCTGTTGCCGGCTGATAAGCTTCTTCTCCGGATTCTTTAACTACTTTTGAAACCAAGTCTACTTTGCAAAGCTCATCAACAATTTTAGTAACATAGAGTATTGGGATTTGACTTTCCTCTGATAATTCTTCAATATTTGGGGCTGTTAAGCCAAGTTTAAAACGATCCACTATTTTTTTTAGAATCATTAAACTTAAACGTCTTTTATCGGTTTGACTAAGAAATGGATAGGTGTTTTTATATCCGTAAGATTTCAGGTTTTCAAAAGAAGCGGATATTTGTGCACCTGCCAAAACCACATTCCAGCTCATTTGCAGCCATATTAGAAACAAGGGCAAAGCAGCAAAACTTCCGTAAATGGCATTATAGCGAGAGAAACCTATTTGGAGGGTAATATAAAAGTATTGTAATAACTGATAGGCTGTGCCGGCAATTATTCCGGCTGTCATAGCATGTATAAATTTTACGCTTTTATTAGGAATAATCAGGTATAATAGTGTGAACAACAGCCATATAAGAATATAAGGTACAAATTTTATTATTAGAAAAATAAAGGGTGAAATATACTGGGAGTATCCGCTGTGTTGACCGAAATCTCTTAATATTGTAGTAACATAAACATTAAGTGTACCGGATAAAACAATTAATATAGGGGCAATCATCACAATTGCCAAATAATCGGTAAATTTACGAATAAAGCTTCTTTGTTTTTCTATTTTCCAAATAGTATTAAAAGATATTTCAATTTGATGAAACAGTTTTAATACAGTATAAAGTAAGACTGCGATACTGACGATTGCCAAAATACCGCCTTTGGTATTGCTGAGCATTGATTTTGCAAAACTTAACAGATAAGCGGCAACTTCTTCTTGTCCTGCAAGACTTTTAGCTATTTCTTCTTCCAAAATACTTTCTAAACCAAAACCTTTTGCAATGGCAAATCCTACGGCAATAACCGGTACAATGGATAACATTGAAAAATAGGTTAGGGCAGAGGCATAAATAGGCGTATTGTCTTTACCAAAATTTTTAATAGTGATTACCAATACTTTTAAAATATTTAAAGGAATTTTTTTAAAGACAGGAAGCTTTTCTTCTTCTACATTCCAAATTTCGTTTTTAAAAAACAAAACAATACTGTTTATATATTCTTTTAACATATCATTTTATTAAATTTACCCAAAGTTAAACAATTTGAAAAAAGTGAACGAGTAATTTTTTAATTTTATTTAATAAAAATCTTTTACATTTGTTTAATAAAGAACTTATTTGAGTTCTAATTTTTTACCGAGAATTAAAATTTAATTTATGAAAGCAATATATTTAATAAAAAACGGAAAAGCAGAAATTGCTTTTGAGAAACGTGAGATTGAACTTAAAGAATCCGGGAAAGATGAAATTGCCATTGAAGCAGAGGCATTTGGATTAAATTTTGCCGATGTTTTGGCGCGTTTGGGTTTGTACAAAGAATGTCCGCCACTTCCGGCAATTATTGGTTATGAGGCTGTTGGGAAAGTAGTGAAAATTGGAGCGCAAGTAAAAAATATAGCACTTGGCGACAGGGTAATTGCTTTTACACGCTTTGGCGGATACTCACAATATATAATTACCAAAGCAGTAGCAGCAGTGAAAATTGATAATGATTTTCCCCTTGGCAAAGCTTTAGCTTTGGCTACTCAATACACAACAGCCTATTATGCTGCCTTTTTAGCTGCCAATATACGCGAAGGCGAAAAAGTATTGATTCATGCAGCCGCCGGTGGTGTAGGTACTGCATTAATTCAATTATGCAAACTCAAAAACTGTAAAATATATGGAACGGCAGGCTCTGATGAAAAAATTGAATATATTAAAAATCAAGGAGTAGATTTCCCCATAAATTATCGTCAAAAAGATTTTAGTACCGAAATTTCCGAAAAATTAGACGTGGTTTTTGATTCGATTGGTGGAAGTACTTTTAAAAAAGGTTATAAACTTTTGGGAAGCGGAGGAAGAATAATACCCTACGGTGCGGCGACTCAACTTGATGCCGGTAATTTTTTCAGTAAGCTGAAATTTGCATTATCCTTTGGGATATATCATCCTGTAGGTTTTATCATGCAATCAAAAGCAATGATTGGGGTAAACATGCTGCGGATTGCCGATGATAAACCGGAAGTATTGCAATATTGTATGCAAAACTTGGTAAAATTGGCTCAGGAGAATAAGATAAACCCCAAAGTTTTTAAAATGTATTCTATTGATGAATTAAATGAAGCACATACAGCTTTGGAAAATCGTGAAACAATTGGTAAAGTAGGAATAAAATGGTAGATACAACAAAGATTTACATTAAAAATATGGTTTGTCCGCGCTGCATTAAGGTGGTAAGTGAGGAATTTGGAAAACTGGGTTTTAATATTCGTTCCATAAAACTCGGAGAAGTTGAATTGGAAAACAAGCTCAATGATAAAGATTATGAAAATATCAGTGAGGTACTTTTGGAAAATGGATTTGAGTTAATTGATGATAAACGCAGCCGAATTATTGATAAAATCAAAACTAGTATTATTGAACTGGTTCATTATCATAAAGATAAACCGGAACACATAAATATTTCCGATTATTTGGTTGAAAATATTGGATATGATTATTCGTATTTAAGCCGCATATTTTCAGAAGTGGAGAGCATCACTATTGAAAAATATTTTATTTATCAAAAAATTGAACGAGTAAAAGAACTGTTAATTTATGATGAACTCACATTAAGTGAAATTGCTTGGGATTTGGGTTACAGCAGTGTTCAGCATTTATCCAATCAGTTTAAAAAAATTACAGGACTGAGTCCTTCACATTTTAAAAAATTGAAAGAAAACCGGCGTAAACCGTTAGATAAGGTTTAAATCACAATAAGGCATTTTATCAATTCATAATATATGCAAGTCATCGGATGAATGGGCTAATTTACAGCCAATAATTATAGGAATTATTTCACTTTATTTTAATAATTAATCCGATGATTATCAACAAGTTAATTTGATGTATGCAGATTTAAGGTAATACCTAAATAGCTAAACTACAGATTTATACTATGAAAATTCTTAAAAAAGAAATAATCAGTAGCTCAAAATACCTGAATTTTGTTGCTACAAAATTTATCAATAAAAATAATGAAGAAAGTATTTGGTATTCTGCCGAGCGTAATAATGGCGGAAAAACAGTTGTAATTGCTGCCATTGCCGATAATGATAAATTAGTGGTAACAAAAGAATTTCGCGTGCCCATTGGCGGATACGAATGGGCATTACCGGCAGGGCTGGTAGATGAAAACGAAAGTATCGAAACAACTGCCATTCGTGAGTTAAAAGAAGAAACCAATCTGGAATTAACAAAAATAGTAAAAATTACACCTTATATGACCAATTCAGCCGGTTTAACCAATGAAATGGTTTCTATTGTTTTTGCTTATGCCAAAGGCGAGATTAATCAATCGGGCAACGAACAAAGTGAAGAAATTGAAACCTTTCTGATGAGTAAAGTGGAAGTAAAACAATTGATGAATGATAAGAGCAAAACATTTTCCGCTAAAGCATGGTTAATTTTTGACAAATTCATTAATCAAGGGTGGTAAGTTTAATCGGAAACAAATCATTAGAAAAATTTAACGCTTATGCATTTTGAATTAACCAAAGAATATATTGAAGATTTAAAGCAAATCATCGAACAAAAAGACGAGCAAAAAGCAAAAAAGCTTATGGAGCAACTTCATGCTGCCGATATTGCCGAAATTTACGATGATTTAAGCATTGATGAAGCTAAATTTCTTTTTCTTTTATTGGATGGAGATAAAGCCGGCGATGTTTTGGCTGAGCTGGAAGATGATGACCGCGAGCGATTTATGAAAGTACTTCCGAGTGAAGTAATTGCCAAAAAATTTATCGACCACATGGACTCTGACGATGCTGCTGATGTAATTGCCGATTTACCCGATGAGCGTCAAGAGGAAGTATTGGCACATATCGACGATATGGAACAAGCCGGTGATATTGTGGATTTGTTGAAATATGATGAAGATACTGCCGGCGGTTTAATGGCAAAAGAACTGATTACAGTAAAAGAAGATTGGGATGTGGAAAAATGTATTGCCGAAATTCGTAAACATGCTGGTGAAATAGACGAAGTATTCTTTGTTTATGTTGTAGATAACGATAATGTACTAAAAGGAGTACTCTCATTAAAACGTTTAATCATTGCTGATAGCAAGAAGAAAGTAATTGACATTAGTAATACCGATATTATTTCGGTTAAAGAAGATATGCCCAAAGAGGAGGTGGTAACTATTGCCAGCAAATACAATTTAGTGGTTTTGCCGGTTGTGGACAGTCTTGGGCGCTTGGTCGGACGCATCACCATTGATGATATTGTGGAGGTAATGCAAGAAGAAGCCGAAAAAGATTATCAAATGGTATCAGGTATTACCGAGGATGTTGAACCCGGTGATAAAATTTGGGTTTTAACCCGTGCACGATTACCTTGGTTATTAATTGGTTTGCTTGGCGGAATGTTGGGTGCAAAAGTGATTAGTATCTACGAAGAACCTTTGGCACAATTTGCAGCTATGGCATTTTTTATCCCTCTAATAGCTGCTATGGGCGGAAACGTAGGGGTGCAATCTTCCTCAATTATCGTACAAGCATTGGCAAGTCATAATACCGGATTAGACAGTACTTTGGTTCGTTTACTGAAAGAATTAGCCGTTGCTTTATTAAATGGAATAATCCTTTCCGTATTAATATTTGTTTTGAGCTATGTTTTTTATGATAATTTGGCACTTTCTTTATCGGTAAGTATTGCATTGGTTTTGGTAATTGTTTTTGCTTCCATCTTCGGAACATTTGTTCCTTTGGCATTAAACCGTTTTAATATTGACCCTGCTTTGGCAACCGGACCTTTCATAACTACGGTAAACGATATTACCGGATTATTTATTTATTTAAGTATTTCACAAGTAATTTTTTCCAATATCTAACTGCTTTTTTGGGCGGCAAACGGGTGTTTCGCTCATAGTCCTCAAAGCCGGTCAGGCAAAACATCGGCAAAAAAGGAGCTCTGTGTCCGCCGCTCTTTTTTGCCGTGTTTTGCATCTTCCCTGCTTTTGCGGGCTATCCGCTTCACCCCCTGCCGCGTACCCGTACCACAGCTCTCCAGAGCTGTGAAATTCACAGGTCAAAGACCTGTTTTACGTACCACAGCTCTCTTGAGCTGTGAAATTTTAATCTACACACCTTAAAACTTTTGAACGTCCAAAGGACTTCAAAACATTTAAAATAAAGCTAAAAATTCAAATATTTTAAGCTTTTTACCGTTTCAAGTGGATTTTCCGAACCAAAAACAAAACTTCCGGCAACTAAGACATCAGCTCCTGCTTCGATTAATTTTTTTGCATTACTATTATCCACTCCGCCATCTATTTCAATTAAAAAATCAGCTCCGTTTTTTTCGCCAAGAATTTTTAATTGATTAATTTTTTTATACGTATTTTTTATAAATTTTTGTCCGCCAAAACCAGGGTTTACCGACATCAATAAAATCATATCCACATCATTTAAAATATCTTCCAATAAATGTACCGGCGTATGCGGATTTAGTGAAACACCGGCTTTCATTCCTGCCGATTTTATTTGTTGGACAGTACGATGAAGATGTGTACATGCCTCATAATGTACGGTTAAAATATCAGCACCTGAATTTTTAAATTCTTCAATGTAGCGTTCCGGCTGCACAATCATCAGGTGAACATCTAAAGGCTTTTGGGCATGCTTTTTTATTTGTTTAATAACCGGCATACCAAAGGTAATATTCGGTACAAAAACACCGTCCATAATATCTAAATGAAACCAATCGGCTTCACTTTTGTTCATTTGCATGATTTCTCTTTCCAAATTAGTGAAATCTGCCGATAAAAACGATGGAGATATTAAATGTTGCATAGATTAATCTTCCTGTTTATTTATGTGAGGATTTGTATGGTCTTCTTCTTTATTTTGTTCAAGCTCTTCGTTGTTTTCAACAATAATCGGGTCTTGGTCTTCGTCATATCTGCGTTTGCGCAAGATGATACGCAATGCCAATACTGCTTTTTCCAAATCTACAATTAGATTTGAAGGAATATTCATTTCCAATATATTTGTAATTACTTTTAAAGTGTCGGTGGACATATTTTTTACCACAAAAACATTGGCTGTGAGCTTGTCAGCCGGTAATTGATTGCCTTCTTCATCGGTATAATTTTTATCTGCCAAATAATGTTCTATTATTTCCACATCATTTTTTACCGATGATATATCATCATAAAAAAACTCATTGGTACGTTCGTGCAGAATGATGTTGTTTGCCCAATCATAAGTGCAAGTATAAAAACTGATGTAATTAACCGTTAAGGCAATAATCTGTACATTCCAAACCGAATATAATATTTTACCGCTTTCAGTTCCTCTTTTTAAAATATTTTCTTTTTCAATGCCCGAAACTTCCCAATTAACCGGATAAGGTATCAGTAAAAAATTTTTCGATTCCAAGGCACTCATATTCAAACGCAGTTTTTTAACGGCGGTTTCTTTAATTTCAGTATTCAAATCATTTATTAACCATTTTATCATCTCTTCTTCGCTTGGGCGCAATGAATATACTTTTCGTCCGCGAAAATAAGGTTTTACCCAAACAGCAAACAATACCCAGCCGGTAATTATAAAACCAATGCCTGCAACAGTGGTATTGTTAAAAAAATACATGATAAACAAACCGAATAAAATAGACATTATGGCAAATTTGAGCCACCAACTGTGCATTGGCGGATATTCCGGCTCAAATACCGTAAAATATGCTTTAATTTGACTGGTGCGGTTTGTTGTACGCATTTTTAAAATTAAATTTGAATGCTCAGATTTGACAGTCATCTGATGAATTACTCATCTGATGACTGACGAAATATTAGCTCAGCAGCTTAATTTGTTCCTCCAAAGCTTTAATTTTAGCTTCGGCTTCTTCTTTTTTCTTTTGTTCCATTGAGCCAGCGGAGTCGCTGTCAATTAAGCGACCTTGTCGTTCGGATGTTTTGGTAAGCAACATCTCCTGAATAATTTCAGGCAAGGTGGCCGCATCGGATTTTACGGCACCCGTAAGTGGGTAGCAGCCTAGTGTTCTAAAGCGCACGACCTCTTTACGGGCATTTTTACGGTATTTTTCTGGCGTACGATCGTCATCAATCATAATGGTCACGCCTTCATAATCGGTAACTAAACGCTCTTTGGCAAAGTACAGGTCTGGCACGGGAATACTTTCTAAATAGATATACTGCCAAACATCCAATTCGGTCCAGTTGGAGATGGGAAACACCCGAAAGCTCTCGCCTTTGCTGTGTTCGCAGTTGTATAAACTCCACAATTCTGGACGTTGATTTTTAGGATCCCACGCGTGGTTTTTATCACGGAATGAGAAAATACGCTCTTTGGCGCGACTTTTCTCTTCATCACGGCGTGCGCCACCCAGTACGGCATCAAATTTGTATTTATTTAATACTTGTTTTAAGCCTTGGGTTTTCATCACATCCGTATGCGTTTGAGAGCCAAAATCAAAGGGGTTCATGTTCATATCAATCCCCTCTTGGTTGCTGTGGGTGATTAAATCCATCCCGACTTCTTTGGCACGCTTGTTACGAAAGGCGATCATCTCTTTAAACTTCCAAGTGGTATCGACATGTACCAAGGGAAAGGGCGCGACTCCTGGACTAAAGGCTTTTTGTACCAGATGCAACATCACAGAGGAGTCTTTTCCCACGCTGTAAAGCATCGCTGGGTTTTCAAATTCAGCGACGATTTCACGAATAATCTCAATGGATTCGTATTCCAGTCTTTTTAGGTGGGTGATTCTTTCTGGGGTAATCATTTTGGTACTCCTTTATGAAATGCTGCGCCACCTTTGGAGGGGGGCACAATGTTGGTTCTGATCACAAAATCGCCAAAGTATTCGTTTTCTTGGCGATTATTGGCGTAAGCCGATAGTAGCGAGTCAAGCTCTTCTAATATTTGCGTTTCGGTTAGGTTTTCTTTGTACAATTTAGCCAAACGGTAGCCCTGATAATCGCCACCCAAGTACATATTGTATTTACCGGGCAGTTTTCCAATAAAGCCAATTTCGCCCATAATCGAGCGACCACAGCCGTTAGGGCAACCGGTCATACGAATTTTAATGTCGTCATTTTCGAGGCTGTTTTTTTGTAAAATCGGCGTGATTTTCTCTAATAACGAAGGTAAATAACGCTCGGCTTCGGCCATGGCGAGAGAGCAGGTATTTAAAGAAACACACGCAATGGCATTACGCTGCATGCCTGTTAAATGACTGGCGTTATCGGTTTGGTCAAAGTTCTTAATTAACGCTTCAATTTTGACTTTGTTGTCTTGAGTAATGCCAATCAGTTGAATGTTTTGGTTACCCGTTAAACGGAAGCCACAAATATCCAGTTTTGCAATCTCGGCCAAAATATCTTTTTGAGCGTAATTCTCATGATTGACAATACGGCCACCTTGCACATACAGCAGTAAATGCCACAGGCCATCTTGGCTTTGGTGCCAACCGTAACGATCGGAAGAGGTGGTGAATTTGGCCTCTTTTGCGGGTTGCAATGCAAAGCCTAAGCGGAATTCCAACTCTTGGCTAAACCATTCCACACCATATTTTTCGACCGTATGTTTAAAGCGGGAGAGCTTACGATCTTCACGATTACCAAAATCACGTTGAATGCACATAATATGCTGTGCCACATCCACCGCGTGTTCTGGCGTACAAAAGCCAATGGTATCGGCCAAACGAGGGAAAGTATCTTCACGCCCAAAAGTGTGCGCTAAGCCGCCACCCACGCAAATATTGAATCCAGCCAGTTTACCGTTCTCTTCAATGGCGATAAAACCAATGTCGTTGGTGTAGATGTCCACGTCGTTGTAAGGCGGAATGGCGATGGCGATTTTGAACTTTCTAGGCAAGTAATGTTTGCCATAAATCGGTTCAATAATTTCTCCCCCCCCGGCAATCAGTTTTTTATCGTGATCATCGTCCAACCAAATTTCGTGATAGGCACGAGTGGCTGGCAGTAAACGGTCTGCAATGGCATTGGCGTACGGAAACACTTGGTCGTGAATGGTGGACAAACTGGGGTCTTGAATGCACATGACGTTACGATTGATGTCACCACAGGTTGCGACACTGTCGAGTAATACTTTGTCCATTTCTTGAATGGTTTTTTTCATCTCAAACTTGATAAT
>JAKIUH010000510.1 GCA_021647685.1 Bacteroidales bacterium | reverse complement strand
TGCAATAGAATATTGTAATTGGTTAAGCGAAAAAGAAGGTTTACAAAAATGTTATGTAATCAATGGAGAAAATACTACCTGTGATTTTTCAAAAAACGGGTATCGCCTGCCAACAGAGGCAGAATGGGAATATGCTGCACGCGGCGGACAAAAATCAAAAAACTATAATTATGCCGGCTCTGATAACCCTGATGAGGTAGCCTGGTATGATGAAACTTCAAAATTAAAAGGTCCGGCTAAAATAGGAACAAAAAAACCAAATGAACTGGGTATTTATGATATGAGTGGCAATGTTTGGGAATGGTGCTGGGATTTTTATTCGGCTAATTATTATGCAAACAGCCCCAAAGATAATCCCAAAGGTCCCGGAACAAGAATCTATAGAGTTACGCGCGGAGGCTCATGGCATTATCGTGACCAACTTGCCCGTGTTGCTGATAGAGATGGTCCCCGTCCCGGATTTACAAGCTTTAATCACGGGTTTCGTATTGTAAAAAACAAATAAAGTTCATTCATCTATATTATAAAAAATGATATTAAAACTTAGAATATTTACTTTTTTACTAATAATTACTTCTTCTTTTCAATATATCTCTGCACAAATATTACCCGAACTTGTATTTGTTAAAGGCGGTGCTTTTCAAATGGGAAACAATAATGGCAGTGCCGATGAAAAACCTGTACACACTGTAATACTTAGCGATTTTTACATTGGAAAATATGAAGTTACCGTTAAGGAGTATCAAACTTTTTGTAAAGCAACCGGTAAAAAAATGCCACCAATGCCCAAAACCGAATGGTATGAAGAACATCCGTATTCCCGAAAATGGGTATGGAAATCAAATTACCCGATTTTGCATGTCAGTTGGAACGATGCAATGGCTTATTGTAAATGGTTGTCTCAAAAAACCGGAAAAAAATATACCCTGCCAACAGAGGCGCAATGGGAATATGCTGCGCGCGGAGGACAAAAATCACGGAATTATAAATACAGTGGCTCAAATAATATAAATAAAGTGGCATGGTACGACGAAACCACTTATGAAAGAGGTCCTCAGCCGGTAGGTTTGCTTAAACCTAATGAGCTGGGAATTTATGATATGAGTGGAAATGCTTGGGAGTGGTGTTATGACCGCTATGCTCGCTATCCGGCGGCAACAAAGAAAGACCCTAAGGGACCGGACAGAGGCGTTTTTCGTGTTATAAGAGGTGGTTCATGGTATTATGTAGATGATATGGCAAGAGTTACTTCGCGCGATGGACCTTATCCGCATTATACAAACTATAACTATGGCTTTCGTGTAGTTAGAATTCCGTAAAATTTAGATTAAAAACAGCATCTTGCTGTTTTTTTTATTAAAAAAATAAAAATCTCATTTGATTATGACTGAGAATTTTACAACGGCTATTTTATTTTTTACTTCATTTTTTACACTCATAAATCCATTGGGTGTAATGCCTGTTTTTATGACCATGACCTCGTCATTAACCGAAAAACAAAGAAATAAAACTGCTTTACGTGCGGTTATCATTGCCTTTTTTACTTTATTGGCATTTGCTTTTTCAGGGCAAGTTTTATTTAATTTTTTTGGTATATCGGTAGATAGTTTTAGAATTGTCGGAGGTATTATTTTCTTTTTGGTGGGTTACGATATGTTGCAAGCGCGCTTAGGAAAAACTAAAATTGATGAAAGTGATATAAAAACCTATGTGGATGATATTTCAATTACCCCCCTTGCTATTCCTATGATTTGCGGACCCGGTGCAATTACTAATGCGATTGTTCTAATGGAAGATGCAAATACTTATACGCTTAAAGTTATTTTGTTAGCTTCTATTTTTGCCATTATGACGGTAACTTACTTGATTCTGTTTTTTTCATCTAAAATAATTGACTTTTTGGGCGAAACAGGAAACAAAGTAATGATGCGTCTTATGGGGCTGATTGTTATGGTAATAGCCGTTGAATTCTTTTTTAGTGGTTTAAAACCTATTCTAAGAGATATTTTATTTATTAGCTAAATTTATTCTGTGATTTTATCGGTTATCATAGTAAACTACAATGTAAAGAACTATCTAAAGCAATGTTTGTACTCTGTACAAAAAGCAGCAGAAGATATTGATGTAGAAATATTTGTTGTGGATA
>JAKIUH010000119.1 GCA_021647685.1 Bacteroidales bacterium | reverse complement strand
TGATTTGTAACACTTTGGTCACTCATTTGTTATTTTAATTTTAATATTTTTTGATAAAATATCATTGGTAAATTGACTTGATAAATATACAATATTTTTTTTTATTTTTATGAATTAATTTATGAGTTTACAATAAAAAATGATAAAGCAAATAATATACAGGTATTAAAAAATATATATTAAAACTGTCTATATGGTTAATAATCAGCAATATATACAATAAAGGATCGTGGGTAAACTTTCTACTTATCAATAGTTTCTAAAAATTATTCTCTGTAAATATTTCCCATGCTTTTTCTGCTTGATAAACCAACATCTGATATCCGTTTACAATACTTGCGCCCATTTCTTCGGCTTTAATTAAAAATTGTGTTTTATCCGGATTATAAACCAAATCATAACATAAAAATTCATGGTTTATAGATTTATAGGGTATTGCCGGAAAAGAGTGAATATTAGGATACATTCCTACAGGAGTGGTATTGACTATTATACGGTATTCATCCATTATTTTTTTATTCAAATCTGCATAAGTAATAATATTACTTTTTCTTGTGCTGCGCGAAATGTGTAGATAATCTATTTCAAGTTTATTAAATACATAAGCAACTGCTTTTGAAGCACCTCCTGTTCCAAGAATTAATGCTTTATTATGATGCCTTTTTAAAAATGGCAGTATAGATTGTTCAAAACCATAAGCATCGGTATTATAACCAAATAATTTATAGGTGTCAGAATCTTCTTTTACTACTTTTACCGTATTTACAGCTTTTACCTTTTTTACTATTTCATCTGTGGCATCTAAAAAATCAAGAATTTGTTCTTTATACGGAATGGTAACATTAAAACCAATTAATTGCGGGTGCTGAGCAATTATATTATTAAGTTCATTAATATGTTTTACCGGAAAATTTAAATAATCATAATTTGAAAGTTTAGCATCTTGGCTAAATTTCTTTTGAAAATAGACACGCGAAAATGAATGAGATAAAGGATAGCCTATTAAGCCCAAAAGTTTTTGCTCTTTACCCATTGCTGTATTTATTTCACTTTTTTACCTGCTGCAAACGACTAAATGCATTTTCCAGTAAGAAAATTACTAAAAATCCGCTAATTGCCATGAGTACCGCATAGAGTGTTTGCGGATCTTTTCCGGTTAATTGAAAAAATGCATCCGGCAATACATTTTCTAATGAAATTGGCTGTAATTTATTATTAATCACGGTTTCTTCCAAAACATGTTTCCATGGCCAAACTTTGTTCAATGAACCAATCATAAAGCCGGCTAAAAATGCAATGGTAATATTATGAAAACGCTTTAACAGCCATGACAGCACATTTGAGAAACTAATCAAACCAATTGCAGCTCCAAGCCCAAAGGTAATCAGATAACTAATTTTTAAATCATTAACTGCCGAGATGATAAAGCGGTATTGTCCCATAAGCAATAATATAAAACTGCCGGAGATACCGGGTAAAATCATTGCACATATAGCAATCATGCCTGAAAGAAAAACAAACCAATAAGGACTGGTATTAACAGCCGGAGCAGGAGTAATTTCGGTAATAAAAAAGGAAATTACAGTACCTGCAATAATACCGAGAATGGTTTTATAATCCCACTCGGTAATTCTTTGAGCAACATAAATGGCGGAAGCTACTATTAAACCAAAGAAAAATGACCAAATCAGTATTGGGTATTCATCTAAAAGAAAGTGCAAAAGTTTTGCTAAGGAAAAAATACTGAGAGCTATCCCGAAAAGTAAACTTGCCAAGAAGCTTCCATTTATTTCTGTCCAAAATTGCTTAAATCCTTTTGAAAATAAATGTTTAACACTTGAAAGGTTAATAGATTTAATAGATTCTATTAATTCCTCGTAAATACCTGATATGAAAGCGATTGTGCCGCCTGAGACACCGGGGACAACATCGGCAGCTCCCATTGCAGCGCCTTTTAGTAGAATAATTATATAGTCTTTTATTGATCTTTGCATTCAGAAATTCTTTAATAAATTTTGTTGTTAAACAATTTGCAAAACTAGTATTATTTATTCGCAAATATAATAATTATTAACAATTAGCACTATTTATTCCTTAATAGTTATAAACAAGGCTTTGTTATAAATTCAAATCTAATTTTTAGTTTGTTCCGTTCCAAGAAATTGGCTAATCAAATCTTCAATAGATTCATTTTTTTGTGTATAAATCGAACGGAAAGCAGGTAATTTAGTAACATCTTGTTGTAAGGCTTGTTTTAAATGAAGTTTTGCTGCATCAAAATTGTGAATTAATGCAAGGTAGGCTGCTAAGCGAAAATTTATCTCTGCATTATCTTCAAAAAGTTCATTGGCTTCGCTCAAAATATTTATTGTTTTATATATTTTGGTGTGCCCAAAGTTAATTTTAGAATATTCTATCCATATATTGGGATTGCTATTGTCAAGTTCAATTGTTTTTTTAAAAGCTTTTTCTGCCTCATCAATAAAGTCAAGTTTTCGACAAATTATTGCTGAAAGATTCCAAAAATCAGGATCTTCATCTTCAAGATTTATTGCTTTTTTCAAATAGTAAAGTGCATCAACATATTTTCCCTGTTCGTATAATATAACTGCTTTTGAAAACCATGCATCTTCAAACTCATTATCCAAAGCCAATACTTTATCGTAATATTCTATTGCTTTTTGATAATCAAACAGTTTAGCATAAATTTCCCCAATATGAAAAAGTGTTTCTGTATCTTCGTTGTCTAATTCAAGATAATCTTCAAAAATGCTAATGCTTTCCACATATTCTTCTTTTTCATATAAACTAATGCCTTTTTGAAAATATGCTGCTTTATAATCCGGTTCAATGGCAATTACATACTCAAAAGCTTGCACTGCCAATTCATGTTTTTCAAGATTTTGATATATACGTCCCAAATTAAACCATACAGTTGATGAAAAGGGATTTTGTGCAATATATTCTTTATAAAATCGAATGCTTTGCTCGTATTCTTCTAATTTTTGGTAATTATTAGCCAGTTCATACAATGCAGAATCATCATCGGGACTTATTCTGTAAAGTTTTAACAAATACTTATTCGATAAATCATAGCGCCCTACTTGTTTAAAGGTCATGGCTATATTATAGAGCAAGTCTTCTTTGATTTCAAAGATTAAACTTAAGGAAAGTTCAAAAAGTTCAATTGCTTTATTAATATTGCCTAATGATGAATAAACAGCTCCTTGCAAATAGAAAACCGTATGATTTGATGATTCAATTTTTTCAATCCGCTCTAAAAGTCTTAAAGCTTTGAGCGGAAAGCCTTGATTAATAAGTATTTGCGATTTTTTAATTTGTAATTCTATTGAATGCGGATGCTGATTTAGTGCATAATCTGTGGCTTTTCCTGCAGCTTTAAAGTCATTTTTATCCATGAAGAAATCGATAATATACTCAAATTCAAAAACATCAAAATAATAGCTGTCTTTATTTTTAAGCATATTTCTATAGCGACTAACACTTGCCGCAACTTCTTCATTATATCCCTCAAAATTTTCTTCCATAGATAACAAATACTTTAGGCTGCAAATTTATACATTTTTATTTAATTTGAGAAAATCAATTTAGGGTGAATAAAGTAACTGAAAATCAATATTGAACCTAAAAATCGAAAATTGCACCGGAATAGATTTTTAATTTAAATGTTTAGCTTAAAAAAACTGTTTAATTAATATTATCCGTTTTATTCAGCATACGCAATGTGATGTATAAAAGAATTCCGGCAATTAGGATAATTACTATCCAAATAATTTTTTTATCCGGCTGAAAACCTTTATTTTCAACATTTTTAAGATAATTTATTTGACTTATTCCGGTAATTTCAGCTACTTTTAAATGCTTTGGTATTTTATCGGTAAAATATTGTAAATCGTATTCCGGTTTTTGCGTTTGTGCATTTCCTACGCGCAAAAAGTATTTTTTGTCTTTCTCTAATTTTGTAATCAAATAATATTTTTTTTGATAACATTCAATACTATCTACTCTTAATGCAGTATTGTCCTTATTTTCTATTTCAAGATAAAAAGTTTTTGCTCTAAAGTTGTTAAGTAAAACAATAGGCATACAGTCTGAGTTTAGTTTAAAACTTTTTAGTGTACGATAATAATAGTTTTTCTTTTTTTTATGAACTGCACTGTCCTTAATTTGAATACGTGTATTTCTATAATAGAAGTCAATATTACTAATGTTAATATTAATCATATCAATACTTTGCGGAGAATCATAAGAAATTTTAATTCTGCTTATTTTCTTATCTTTAATATCATTTTGTGTGATATCGGGATTTTCCAATTTTAAATAAGCTTTTCCGGGAATTGTACTTTCAATATATCCAAATTTTGAAATTTGTGGATATTTTGTCGAATATTTATCTATTTGTATTCTATAATATTTATACTTACACGGTTGAAAATCAATAAGTTCTAAAATTTCTCCAAGATTGTTATATCTTAAAGTTTTAGCTGTTGTAGCAATCTCTTTTAGTTTATTTTTTTCGTTGCCTCCATACAATTTTAAATTATAAGCATTTTGTCCGTTTTTGTATAAGATATAGAAACGTGAAAAGATTTTGTTTTTATTGTTAACAATACTTATAACTTTATGCTTATTGCTTGTTTTAATTTTTGAATATTGAAATTTACGATACTTTAAAGTTTCTGCCAATTTACTATCTTCATAGTTTTTGAATATATACGGTATTTCATTATTTTCTTCATCAAAAATACGTATATCGGCAGGAAAATTTTCCATAGCCGAAATTAGTTCAGGCGAAAGCTTAATTTTATAAAATCCGCTTTCATCTATTTTTTCGAGTTTTGCTTCAAGTTTAAAATCCTGAGCAAAAGCAATTGAAAGTAAGTTAAATAGTAATATTGTAAATATAATTTTATTCATAATATTTTGTAAATTAGTTGATTAGTAATTAGTATATCACATCAATTATTCAATTATCTAATTACCGCTTATCTAATTATCTATGATTAAACGTTCAAATGTCCGTTTGGACGATTTGAAGTTCCAATTATCTAATTTTCAATTGTATCTTCTTCTTCTTCTTCAAAAATTAATTTTTTTAATTTTTGATATAAAAATGAAACAACCAGTAAAATAATACCCAACGATATAAATGCAGCAATTCGTCCTCCTTCGCTCATATCCCAAACATCTACGGCAAATAGTTTTAATAATGTAAAAAAGAACAATGATAATGCGATTAATCGAAGCATCTTCATTTTAGTTTTCATTCCAAGAATCATTAAAACAAAAGCAATTATACCCCATAAAATAGGCCATCCGATTTTGTGTACTGAACTACTTAATGCATACATATTCTCTATATCGGGCTTAGACAGATACAAGACTAAATAATCCAATTCATTACTTAAAATATAAACCGATAATGCTATATTAATCCATAAAAAAATATTTATTAAACTATTATCCTTATTATCAAAATTATAAATATTTTTCCATGAAAAATAAGCCAAAGCTATTACAAAAATAACTGTTAAATAGTGAATAAAAACAAATGTTGTATCAGATGTATTGTTAAGATAATATTCTAAAATACGTTTAAAATCATAATGAACGGCAAAGGCATAAAGAAACAACATAAATACCGAAATCCACGTAAAAGCATTCTTAAACGATTTTCCTTCGATTTTTCCGGTCCATAGTAAAACCGCCAGCACATATAAATATGAATAAAAAGCCAATGCAATATCTGTTAATCTTGTAAAATCATAATAAGCATCTACCTGATATCCAATTTCAAATAACACTACAAAGTAGCCTAAAAGGATAAGTAAAATTGTTAAAAAAGAGCGATATTTTTTAAGGGAAAACTTTCGTAAAAAATCATCATTATTTTCGTTTATCAATAGTTTAAGTGATAAAAATAGTGAGGCTATTGATATTATACCCGTTATAAAAACTCTATTCAAGATAATTGTCAGGGCGGCTTCATTATAATCAAAATAATATTTATCCCAGTCCATTACTAAACTGATTATCATTAAACCAACAACAATGAACGAGGCTGTTTTTAATAAACGAATACCCGATTTTTGGCTTAACCAGAGTAAAAGAGCTGTTTCAATTGCCCAAAACATGGTAATATAATTACCATTTAATTGAACAGGTGCTGTTAAACTAACAAATGTAAGCACTAAGCCAATCAGTAATAATACCAAATTACGGTCAATATCTTTACGTTTGTATAAAGGATAAGCAAAGGCTGCATTCAGAACAGCCAGTACAATAGTGTAAATTCCCTGATACGAAGCTGCAAATTCATGCAACAGAAATAAACCGGCAGCATAATAAAAAAACGAATTGCTGATTAATATGATAAACTCACTTGCCTCAAATTTTGTTTTTTCTTTTAAATTATTGATAATATTCATTAAAAAGAAAATTATATAAAAACCTGTTGCAAAAAGCAATGCACCTAAATAAGGAATTTCTGCTTCTGAATTAAATGTTTTAAACAACCACAAACTATACAAAATTACTGTTGAAGCATAGGCTACAATATTTACAATTTTCCATCTTTTATAATAAGCTAAAACCAGCATACCTATATCCAAAATCATAATGTAAGTAAATAGTACTTTATAATTTCCTGTACCGGAACTAACCATTATAGGGGTAGCAAAACCACCAATTATTGCCAATACTGCCAACTCTTTTCTGTTATATCCCAGAGATAAAACCACAGCAAAACCGGTTATTCCTACCATTAGTAAAAAAGCAGCAGTTTGATTAAATATTTCATACATCTGATAACCAAATGCAATTGAAAAGTAAAATACTGCAATACCGCCACCAATTAGTACAGAGCTGAATGCAATATAATTTTTTCTTAATTTATGTGCTAAACCTATAAGTATAGCACCACTTAACAAACCTATCAATATTCTTCCCACCGGATTTATCCAGCCTTCACCAATTGCATATTTGATACCAAGGCCTAAAGCAATAACCAAAATCAAAATTCCTACTTTATTCATCAGGTTTTCACCGATAAATTTTTCAAAATCAGTTTTCTTTTTAATCTTAGCATCTTTTGATTTGTACTTATCAGCTATTCTTTTTTTCCATTCAGGTTCCTTAATAGGCTTTTGCTCTATAACTTTTTCTATATCTTTTACAGTTTGTTTTTCCGGCTCTTTTTCCGGCTTTTCATCTGCAATTATTTGAATTTTATCAGGGGTGGTTTCCGAAATTTTTTCTTCTTGAACAGGGGTTTTTAATTCTTGAAGTTTCTGAGGAGCAATTAATTGTTTCTTTATCTCGTTTAGTTGATATTTTATACCATCAAGTTCTGATTTGATGAAACTTTTTAAATTTAGTACGATAATAAATAACACAATTATAAAAAGAAAACTTAATGTTGTTACTGCTTCCATTGCTTGCATTTTATGATTTAAGCATGCAAGTTATCATAAAAATTTTAAATATTAAGATATTATTAAGATTTTTACAGCAACTTAAATAGAGCAATAGTTCGGTAGATTTTGACCTGCCAACCTACTTGTACTTGGCAAGGTCTTGATAATAGATAATTTGCAAATAAAACGAGTATCTTTGTAAATGTCTGAATATCATTAATATGTGAAAATTTAACGAGCTATTAAATAGATGAAATATTAAAATTATTGTCGATTAAAAGTCAATTAATAGAATAATTACGCATGCTTAATAATAAAAAGATAATTGTCATTTTACCTGCTTTCAATGCAGAAAAAACATTAGAAGCCACTTATCGTGAAATTCCCTTTGATATTGTGGATGAAGTAATATTAGTAGATGATTTAAGTAGTGATAATACAGTTAAAGAAGCGAATAGGCTGGGAATTAAGCATATTATTCAGCATAAAAAAAATAAGGGTTATGGTGCCAACCAAAAGTCATGCTATAACAAGGCTTTAGAATTAAATGCCGATATTGTAGTTATGTTACACCCTGATTATCAATATACTCCAAAGCTTATTCATTCTATGTGCTATTTAATTGCCAATGGTGTTTACGAAGTAGTAATCGGTTCGCGTATTTTGGGTAAAGGAGCTTTAAAAGGAGGAATGCCTATATATAAATACATCGCTAATCGTTTTTTAACTTTGATACAAAATATTTTAATGAATCAAAAACTTTCTGAATATCACACCGGATACAGAGCATTTTCAAGCAAAGTGCTTAAAAGTATCTCTTTTATGAAAAATTCAGATGATTTTGTATTTGATAATCAAATGATTGCCCAAATTTTTTATGCAGGTTTTGAGATTGCTGAAATTACATGCCCGACAAAATATTTCAAAGAAGCATCATCAATAAACCTAAAACGCAGCATTAAATACGGATTTGGAGTATTAAAAACTGCTTTTCAATATTTTCTTCAAAAAGCAGGTGTTGCAAAATTTAAGATATTCCAATCGTAGGAAGTAGCTAAACTCTCCGTAACTCAGCTCTCCAGAGCTGAGAATCACTGCCAAGAACATGTGCTACCATACTTCGAGAATTATCACAGGTCGATTGACCTGTGGTACGGAAAGCTACAAAAGTTAAAAAAGGTTAAAATTTGTATAATATACTTTAAAATGTTTGCATTTAAATTTCACATTAATAAATTTGCTATGCTTTAAAAAACGGATAATAATTTCAAATTATGGAACAAACAGTAAATATCAGAGAGTTAAACGAAAGAATTCAAAAAGAAAGTGAGATTATTGACCTGATTACTATGGAAATGAACAAAGTAATCATTGGTCAGCAACATTTAGTTGAAAGCCTTTTAATCGGTTTGCTCTCAAAAGGGCATGTATTGCTCGAAGGAGTGCCCGGTTTGGCAAAAACACTGGCAATTAATACTTTGGCAGATACTGTTGATGCAAAATTCAGTCGTATTCAATTTACTCCGGACTTATTGCCTGCCGATTTATTGGGTACTTTAATTTACAGTCAAAAAAATGAAGAGTTTATTGTTAAAAAAGGACCTATTTTTTCAAATTTTGTTTTGGCAGATGAAATTAACCGTTCGCCTGCAAAAGTGCAAAGTGCCTTGCTGGAAGCAATGCAGGAAAAGCAAATCACAATTGGTTCGGAAACATTTCGCTTGGAAGAACCGTTTTTGGTACTTGCTACGCAAAACCCCATCGAGCAAGAAGGTACATACCCGCTTCCCGAAGCACAAGTGGACCGTTTTATGTTGAAGGTAATTATTAATTATCCGAAATTTGAGGAAGAAAAATTGATTATTCGTGAAAATTTGAATAAAACTTTCCCAAAAGCAAATAAAGTACTTTCGGCACAAGACATAATTAATGCCCGCGAAGTAGTTCGTGATGTATATATGGACGAAAAAATTGAAAAATACATTCTCAGTATTGTATTTGCAACCAGATATCCCGACCAATACGGTTTGGAAAAATACAAGGAATTGATTAGCTACGGTGCATCACCGCGTGCGAGCATCAATCTGGCATTAGCTTCTAAAGCCTATGCTTTTATTAAACGCCGAGGGTATGTTATTCCCGAAGATGTGCGCGCCGTTTGCCACGATGTAATGCGTCATCGAATTGGTTTAAGCTACGAAGCAGAAGCGGAAAATATTACACAAGAAGAAATCATCAGTGAAATTTTAAATACCATTGAAGTGCCGTAGTTAGTTTATTGGTTTATTAGTTTATTGGTTTATTGGTTGATTGGTTTATTAGTTTAAAATTCAACAATCCGCCAGTAGGCGGACAAGTTTTAACAATTTAATAGTTTAACATTTTAACAATGAAACTAATATTTGAAATTAAAGGAGATGAGCGCCGTTGGGAAGTTCTTTTAAAAGATTTTATGGGCGAGGATTTATTCCAACAAGCACATGTAGAATATGATGCAACTGCAAAAAATCATCAGGCACGTGTTCAATTTCTTGATTACAAGAAAAATCAGGCATTAATCAATAAACTCAGGCAAAGTGATAATATTATTTCAGCTTATTTAATTGATAATAAAAAGATTATAGAAACTGTAAAATAAAATGGAAACTTCCGAACTTTTAAAAAAAGTACGAAAAATTGAGATAAAAACCCGCGGTTTGAGTAATCAAATATTTGCGGGCGAATATCATTCTGCCTTTAAAGGGCGTGGTATGGCTTTTAGCGAAGTTCGTGAATATCAATACGGTGATGATATACGGAATATTGATTGGAATGTAACGGCACGTTTTAGTCATCCATATATTAAAATTTTTGAAGAAGAACGGGAGCTGACCACTGTTATTCTATTTGACACCAGCGCTTCCCAGCGCTTTGGTACTCGCAATCAATTTAAAGAAGAAATGGGGATTGAAATCGCCGCGTTACTGGCCTCTTCTGCTTTAAAAAACAATGATAAAGTTGGCTTGCTGGTGTTTGACGATGCCATTCGCACCTTTATTCCTCCGCGGAAAGGCCGCCATCATATTTTGCGCATCATCCGTGAGTTGATTTATTCTTTAGAAAGCACTAGTGGGCAGGGAACCAATTTACAGGTAGCACTCCAATATGTAAACCAGTTACTAAAACGGAAAGCTACCCTGTTTATTATTAGTGACTTTTTAACCCGTGGGTTTGAACGGGACCTGCAGGTAATTA
>JAKIUH010000118.1 GCA_021647685.1 Bacteroidales bacterium | reverse complement strand
AGTTATGGTGGTTCTTCATTATGGGCATTTACCATTTTACTTTTTATTTTTATACGGATGGATGCTTCAAGAAAAGAATTGTTGTAAAAAAGTTAAGCTAATTTTAAACCATTTGCTGATTTTTTATCAGGAACAGCTAAAACAACCGTGCCGTTTTCTTGAACAAAGCCCGTAACTAAACATTCAGAGATAAAGGGTCCTATTTGTTTTGGCGGAAAATTTATTACTGCAATTATTTGTTTGTTTAGTAAATCCTCTTTTGAATATAAATCGGTAATTTGCGCACTGGATTTCTTTATCCCAATTTCTTTACCAAAATCAATAAATAGCTTATAAGCAGGTTTATGAGCTTCCGGAAAATCTTGTACCTCTATTATTGTGCCTGTTCGCAATTCTATTTTCTGAAAATCATTCCATGAAATTTGTTCCATCAAGATACGTTTTAGTACAAATTATAAAAATATAAAAAAGCGATTACATCCAATAAAATTTTATTGAACATAACCGCTAATTTATTGTACTATCCTATCTTTATTGAATAGATATTTCTCTAACCGGCTTTACTTTTGCTTCTTCTTTTTTAGGAATTTCAATTTTTAAAACTCCGTCTTTATATTCTGCACTGATTTTTTCAGAATCTGCCGTGTCCGGTAATGTGAATGACCTTTGAAAAGCAGTATAATTAAACTCACGTCTTGTGTAGTTTTTGTTTTTTTCTTCATCGCTTTCTTCACGCTCCGAACTTACGGTTAGTACATTATTGTCCAGATTTACTTTAAAATCTTCTTTTTTCAATCCGGGAGCAGCAAATTCTATTACAAAACGATCATCTTCTTCGGCAATATTTACTGCCGGTAATGTAGATGAGCTTGTTCTACGACCTGCATTGGCATCAGTTGTGCTAAAAATATCTTCCAATAAATCAAATGGAAATCCGCTGTAATTTGTTCTTAAAAGTGTCATTTTTTAGTCCTCCTTTATTTTAATTAATTTTTTATTTCAATTTTGCCTTACTATTTTCAATATTTATACCATTAGCAATTTTGCGACTTTATGACGAAAAACCCAACGATTTTAAGACAAAATGTCTGAATACAGCCAACATGCATGACATTATGACTTGTTTGTTAAAATAAAAAGCTGAGCTTATTGCGCCAATAATAGAACAACTTCTGAATGTCTTCGGGAGGTTCCGAATCATAAGTTGCTTCAAAACCGGTATTAAAAGCCAGTTTATCAGTAATTTTAAAAGAAAATATTGTTTCGGAGGATATACGATAATCTACAAAACGTGATATATGAGGTTGATAATAAGTAATACTCTTTAATTTAAGGCTTTGGGTAATATCCCAACTAATTGACGCATATACATCAAGCCGGATAAAACGGGTAATTGTAGTTAATGAATCGGAGAGCTTTTCGTATTCATACATCACAGGAGCACCTATATACACTCTTGCTTGATCAGTATTAAGCAGTCTGAACCGGGGACCTAAACCGGCAACAAAACGTTGCGTCAATAATTTTATCGAATTATACTGCGACTGGCCGAATGCATCAATTTGCAAAAAACTACTGTCTTTTATGGTATAATTATAACGAAGGTGTTGAAATCCACTGTTTACAATGTTTTCATCGTCAACACGCATCATATTTAAGTCGTTTAACAATAAAATCAAATGAGCACCTTTTCTGTATTGTAAATCTATATTATTGTTAAACTGCATTACACTCTTTCCATTATCCAGTAATTGAAAACCTAAACCGATTTTACCTTGAAACCCTTCTTTGTCTCCTTTTCTCTTCTTTTCAACATTAACAACTTGCGCATCAACACTCTGCCAAAAGATATAAAATAATAAAACAAGAATAATTTTTTTAAACATAATAAGTTATTTAGAGTTAGAGAACACAAAATTATAGGATAATCTTTGGTTTATGTTAAAAAATACCTTCATTTATTAAAATTTTGTTTATAATACCATAATAAAAAACTAATTTTGCGTAAAGATTAAATTAATAAATATGTATAAATATTTAATTTTCGGAATTCTTTTGTTTAGCTCGTTTCAGCTTAAAGCGCAAGAAAATAAAGCACAAGCGGAAATAATGTTTAAAGATACTTTACATATTTTTGGTAAAATTTGGTATCAAGGAAATGCCGAATACGAATTTGTATTTAAAAATACAGGTAAAACCCCTTTAATTATAAGTGATGTGAAATCATCCTGCGGTTGTACCGTTCCCGAATGGAGTAAAAAGCCGGTTTTACCAAAAGAAAAGGGTATAATTAAGGTAAAATACGATACCAAACGTATCGGTGAATTTTATAAAATAATTACGGTTTACTCAAATGCTAAAAATTCGCCCGTAAAATTATATGTACAGGGGAATGTTCGAGTAACGGATTAATATATAAAAACAATAATTTAAAATACAAAATCATGCCTAAACTTTCAATAAGAGCACACAAAATGCCCGCATCACCAATCCGTCGGTTGGTGCCTTATGCCGAAGCTGCTAAAAAACAAGGGAAAAAAGTATATCATTTAAATATTGGTCAACCTGATATTTTTTCGCCGCAAGAGGCACTGGATGCAATTCATAATTACGAGGAACAAGTGATTGAATATAGCCATTCTGCCGGTAACGAAAGCTATCGTAAAGGTTTAGCAAAATATTATCAATCTATCGGAATAAATGTAGATCATACTGAAATTATGGTAACAACAGGTGGTTCAGAAGCTATAATATTTGCCATGCTTGCTTGTATGAATCCGGGCGATGAAATTATCATTCCGGAGCCGTACTACACCAATTACAGCGGATTTGCCAATGAAGCCGGTGTAAACGTGATACCTATAACTTCAAAAATTGAAAACGGTTTTGCTTTACCGCCAATTACAGATTTTGAAAAAGTAATTACCGATAAAACCAAAGCCATCATAATATGTAATCCAAATAACCCTACGGGTTATCTTTACTCAAAAGAAGAATTGTATCAAGTTAAAGAGCTTGCTTTAAAATATGATTTATTTGTTTTTGCCGATGAAGTTTATCGAGAATTTGTTTACGATGGTGAAGAACATTTTTCCGCAATGAAAATTGAAGGCTTGGAGCAACATGTTATTTTGTTTGATTCTGTTTCAAAGCGTTATAGTATGTGCGGGGTACGTACAGGATGTTTGGTTACAAAAAATAAAGAAGTTTATCAAACCGCTCTAAAATACGGTCAAGCACGTTTAAGCCCGCCATCGCTCGGGCAGTTAGCCGGTGAAGCCGCATTAAAAACAACGAAGAAGTATTTTGATAATGTTTACAATGAATACATCAAACGTAGAGATTTTGTAATTGATGCTTTGAACAAAATTGAGGGTGTTTTTGCTCCTAAGCCCAAAGGAGCTTTTTATTCAATTATTCAACTACCTGTTAAAGATGCCGATCATTTTTGTCAATGGTTATTAGAAGATTTTGATTACCGGAACGAAACGGTAATGTTGGCTCCGGCAAGCGGTTTTTATGCAACAGAAGGTCTGGGTAAAAACGAAGCACGAATTGCTTACGTTTTAAAGATTGAAGACCTTGAAAAAGCAGTAAAAATTATTGAAGAAGCTTTAAAAATTTATCCCGGAAGAATATAAAAACGGTAAAACTGTTTGTAAAGTTTTAACAAATAACGATACCTACAAGTTTGGACGTTAATTAGAAATAAGAATTTTCATCCCTGTCAGGGTTTAAAACCCCGACAGGGATAATAAAATCAATAAACCAATTACGAATCATTCAATTATCTAACTAATTTGAATACTGAGTTTTTTATAGCCAAACGGCTTTTTTCTGCCGAAGAAAATAAGAAAAAGCTATCGAGTGCAGTGGTTAATATAGCCATTGTCGGTATTGCTTTGGGTATGGTGGTTATGATACTTTCTGTGGCTATTGTTACCGGCTTTAAACAGCAAGTAAGTGAAAAAGTTACCGGCTTTGCCTCGCATATTACAGTTTCAGATTACAGTATTAATACTTCGTTTGAAACAAGTCCAATTGAAAAACAACAAAAATTTTATCCGGATATTGAAAAAGAAAAAGGAATTAAACATATTCAGGTTTTTGCTTTAAAAGCAGGGATTATTAAAACAAAATCTGATATCCAGGGAGTTGTCTTAAAAGGCATCGGAAGTGATTTTGATTGGAGTTTTTTTAAAAAAAGTATTATTGAGGGTAATATCTTTAAAGTTAATAATCAAGCAAAAACCAATTGTGTCATTATCTCAGAATACATTGCCCGCTTGTTAAAATTAAAAGTTGGCGATCCTTTGTTTATGTACTTTATTAATAAAAAAACAAAAACCAATAATCCGGTAAAGCAAAGACGCTTTAAAATATGCGGTATTTATAATACAGGATTGACAGAATTTGATAAAAACTTTGTATTGTGTGATATCGGACAGGTACAAAAACTTAACGAATGGACAAAAAATCAAGTTTCCGGTTTTGAAATTAATATTAATCATTTTGATGAATTGGAAACCATGACAAATTTAGTTTATGAACAAACAAATTCTGTTTATGAACCGGGCAAAAAGCAATTAATGGTAAAAAATATTAAAGACAGTTATCCAAATATTTTTGACTGGCTGGAACTTTCAGATACCAATGTGTGGATTATTCTTAGCTTAATGGTATTGGTAGGCGGCTTTAATATGATATCAGGCTTGCTGGTAATTATACTTGAACGTACGAATATGATTGGTATCTTAAAAGCAATGGGCGCAAGAAATTACAGTATTCGTAAAATTTTCTTATATAATGCTGCTTTTTTGGTGGGTAAAGGTATGATATGGGGAAATATTATAGGAATAATTCTTTGTTTTATCCAGTATAAGTTTCAAATTGTACAGTTAGATCCTGCAACTTATTATATTAATGCTGTACCTATTAATTTAAAAATTTTGCATTTAATACTGCTTAATGCAGGAACACTTTTAATTACCGTTGCTGTACTAATTTTTCCTTCCATGTACATTTCTAAAATAAGCCCAGCAAAAGCAATACGTTTTAGTTAGTTTGATTAGGAAAAGCATTAATTTATTTTAAACACAATAGTTCTAAGTTCTTTCTCGTAAGGCATTACTATAAGTATAGTTTTTTGAAAATCACTAAGCAAATTCAGAACAATTTATTCATATGATTTATAATACTGATAATCAATACAAAATGGTGTATCAAACAGGATTTGATAATGCCCCCTTCTTAGTACCAAAGGTGCCGGATAAAATAGCATTGGGCAAAGCCCGATGATTATTAATTATCGCGCAAGCAAGCACCAAATGTGCGGAATACAAACAATTTCTTATCCGTAAATCAATCAGATTCATGCAGATTTTTACTTCGTAAAATTTATTTTTGGGGTTTATTTCTATCCCTTTTGTATCTGTTGTTCTGAACTTAGCGGATGTAAACATTTAAAAATCCTATGCACATCAAATATTTTTTTGTATCTTGGCACAAAAATATTTGAGCCGGTTTTTACTTTAAATTGGCACAAACCTAATTAATCACTTTAAAAAATTTTAATACTATGGTTGATTTTTCACTAACAAAAGAAGATTTAGAAATAATTGAAAAGTACAAGGCTTTTACACAAGAGCATATTATTCCAAATGCTGCGGAATACGACCGTACTACCGAATTTCCATGGCCTATTGTAAAAGAAGCTTATAAAGTCGGATTGATGAATGGACCCATTCCGAAAAAATTTGGAGGAAATGGGTATAATATTTTTCAAGGTGCTTTGGCTTCTGAAGAATTAGGTGCCGGATGTATTGGTATTGGTATTAGCATTGATGCAAATACACTGGCTTTAACACCTCTTTTAATTGCTGCAAATGAAGAGCAACAAAAAAGATTTTATGGTCAAATTATTGATAATCACGAAGTTGCTGCTTACTGCTTAACCGAACCAAATGCCGGTTCTGATGTGGCAGGAATTAAATCTACGGCAATTAAAAAAGGAGATAAATACATTTTAAACGGGCACAAACGCTTTATTACTAACGGAGAGGTGGCTAGTATCCATACGGTTTTTGCACTTACCGACCCTGAGCGCGGAGCCAGAAGCTTAACGGCTTTTGTTGTTCCTACTGATTTGCCGGGTATCGAAATCAAGCCTCATTTGCAGAAAATGGGACAAAGAGCTTCTGTTCAAAATGAAATTATTTACAGAGATGTAGAAGTACCTGCCGAAAATATGCTTGGAAGTGAAGGGCAAGGATTTTTAATTGCCATGAAGACTTTTGACCGTACACGTACCGGAGTAGCAGCTTTAAGTGTAGGTGTTGCTCGCGCAGCTTTTGAAAAATCAAGAGATTGGGCTAAAAACCGTATTCAATTTGGTAAGCCTATTTCTTCAAATCAGGCTATTGGTTTTATGCTTGCCGAAATGGCAACTAAAATTGAACTTGCCCGCCTAATGACATGGAAAGCTGCTTGGTATTATGATCAAGGATTAAAAACTCCGGGTACATTGTCGGCTATGGCAAAATATTTTGCTTCGGATGTAGCTATGGAAGTTACCACTGATGCTGTTCAAGTTATGGGCGGTGATGGTTATTCTACCGAATTTGGAGTTGAAAAAATGATGCGTGATGCCAAACTTTGTCAAATTTATGAAGGAACTAATCAAGTACAACGTTTGGTTATTTCAAAGGGTATTTTAAAATAATAACTACTATTAGAAGTGAAAAAAATGTCGTTACCGGGTAACGACATTTTTATTTTTATCCTTAACAGCAGACTATATTCTATTTGCTTTAAGATTTTAAATTTTACTGCTTAAACAAATTAATATCTTTTAAATTAGAGTGTAAAATATATTCTAATTTTTCTTTATTCTCGGCAAAAGTACGCTTAATGAAAATTTCTGCGTATTTTTTATAATCATCATTACGGTTCGAATCGATTAGTAATAAATATCCCATAATAATGTTTCCTGCCATTTCCACCAATCGGCGTGCATGAAAGTCTGCAAACTCACGGTCGCCCTTTTCTTTAACTTCTCCTGTTGCAGTTTCAAAATCTTCGGTCATTTTAATCAGCTTATGCTTCAGATAATCTACATCATCATTGATTTCAACTTTTCCGTATTCTCTGATTTGGTTCAAAAAGCCTTTATTATCCACCCCGCGAATAGCTGCTACAACTTGCAATTGCGATGTTCCTTCATAAATGGAAGTAATTCGCGCATCACGATAAATACGTTCAACGGGATAATCTTTCATATAGCCTGAACCGCCAAGTACCTGAATAGCATCATAAGCATTTTGATTGGCATACTCACTGGCAAAAAGTTTTACCAATGGAGTAAAAATATCAGCTAAGCGTTGATATTGCTTTGCTTCTTTACGTTCTTCGGGTGTTAATTTACGCTCTTTGCCAATGTGATCATATAATTTATACAATTCGGTAAAACGAGTTGTTTCGTATAGTAATGAACGCGATGCATGAGTTTTTACTTTCATCATGGTAAGCATTTCATAAACTGCCGGAAATTGAATAATCGGTTTACCAAATTGTTGACGTTCTTTAGCATAATCCAAAGCTTCGCGGTAAGCTGCTTCACAAATACCTACTCCCTGAGCACCAATGCCTAATCGAGCACCATTCATTAAGGACATTACGTATTTGATTAAGCCCATTCTACGGTCGCCAATTAGTTTTGCAGGGGCATTTTTATAAACCAACTCACAAGTAGGCGAGCCTTTAATTCCTAATTTATTTTCAATTCGGCGTACAGTTACGGCTTTTGATTTACGTTCGTATAAAAACATGGATAAACCGCGTGCATCAGTAGTTCCTTCTTCGGTTCTTGCTAAAACTAATGATAAATCGGCATCACCATTTGTAATAAAGCGTTTTACACCGTTTAAGTACCATGTATCGGTATCTTTATCGTAGGTAGCTTTAATATCCCCACGCAAATTAACTGCTTGTAAATCAGAACCTGCATCGGGTTCAGTTAGAGCCATAGCGGCAGAATAACCTTGATTGAATAAGGGAAGGTATTTCTCTTTAATCTCTTCCGAAGCAAATTCGTTAATAGTTTCTGCACAATCTTGTAATCCCCATATGTTTACAAAGCTGGCATCTGCACGAGTTACAATTTCGGCAGTCATTGTAAAAGGCATTAATGAAAAATTAAGCCCATTGTATTTTCGAGGTAAGGTCATACCGATTAAACCGGCATTTTTTAAAGCATCATAATTTCTTTTGGTACCTTCTGCCCAAATAACTTCATTATTTACAACTTTTGGACCTTCTTTATCCACCTCTTCTGCATTTTCCGCAATAATATTTCCCGAAATATCTCCTACAATTTCCAGTACTTTGTCATAGCTGTCCATTGCATCTTCAAAATTATGCGGTGCATAATCAAACTCTTCTTTATCGCGATAATTCCGTTCTTTCAAATCCACAATCTTTTTCATCAACGGGTGATTGAGATGAAATCTAAGATCTTCGTTATCTGTATAAAAATTAGGCATATCTGTATTATTTTGTGTTCTTTTTATAAAATTTAATCAATTTTGGAATTACCTCATTAAGGTCTCCGTTAATATTATAATCGGCAATGCTGTTTATAGGCGCATGTTCATCGGTATTTATCGATACAATCATTGCTGACTGATCCATCCCTACACGGTGCTGAACTGCTCCTGAAATTCCACAGGCAATATATAATTTGGGACGAACAGTTACACCGGTTTGCCCGATCTGGCGTTCATGCTCAATATATCCAGCATCAACGGCTGCTCTTGAACCACCCACTTCGGCACCCAGAACATCAGCCAACTGATAAAGCAATTCAAAATTTTCCTTTGAACCACCAATATGAAGCCCTGTTATATTAACAATTTTTGCAAATATTTGGTAAACACCTTTAAATTCTAAAGTCATCTTTTTACCCTCCTTATTTATTTCTTCTTTTTTCTACATATTTTGAATAAGCAACTATTGCTGTGATAAAACTTTCTAAGATTTCAAAATCTTTTGGATTATTAGAATTTTCCACATATTTCAATAAAGTTTTAAGTAAAGTGTAAAAATCATCAGGTAAAAGTTTTTTTCCCATATTCTCCCTACCGTTTGCATAAGCCATGAGAACATATAGTTCATAAATGATACTTTTACTTTCTTCAGTAATTTTTTTCTTATTTCTTTCTCCTAAAAGTTTTATCATTGAAAATATTTTCCTAAGTTGTGTTGTTTTAAAGCCTTCTCTTTTTAATTTTTCTGCGATTTGTTCTGCAATTCCTTGGGGTCTTGCAAAATCTTTCAACCATAAAACTTGGTGAAGAGGTTTATTTTTTAGATTATTCTCTAATCTCCTTGCAAATTCATAAATATTAAAGCCCTTTTTTTCTTGCTCTTTCTGCATACGATTGCCCTCCTTTTTATAAAATAAACTTAAAATTCATTAAATTTCTGACATCATTTCCTTGTTTTTAATGCAACGTAGTTAATAACAAAGGTTAACTTATTAAAATTATCCTTATCTAAAAGGAACTTAGCTATTTCTTCTTTTAATTCATCATCTTTTATATTTCTTGCAATGTAATAATGGGCATATGGATAAAACATTGGATTTTCTTCTTTTTTATAAGGAAAAACTAATCTGTCTTTTTTGGAAGTGTCTTTCAAAAATTGCTCTTTAAGTCTATGCACTGCGTAAATAAATCCTCTTCGTAGTTGGTCATTTTTTATTTTTTCAGACCATTCTTTAGCTTTTGCTTTTATATTTTCTATTTCATCCCATTTAAAAACATCACCAAGTACACATATTCTATCTTTTCCAGCATCTTTAGCAATTTCTTCAGCTTTTCCTGCCATTTCTGCAGAAACTCTTATTGGAAATTTAGGTTTAGTTTGAGTATAACCTGCTGAAATAGTTATGTTTGGGTTACTGCAAGTATAATTTGTGAATTCTTTGTTTATTTTTTCTGCTATATCTATTGCCTTATCCCATGGAGCTACTAAAAATACATCATCTCCACCTGAGTAAAGTATATAAAAGAAATTGTCTATTTTTGCTTTTGGATATTGCGATTTGTATTCATCTGATAGCTCCTCACAAATTTTATTTAGATAACCTGCAAAAAATAAGTCTAATGAACGGCTAAGTGTTGCTACTCTTGATATTGATACTTTATCTTGTAGCCCATCACTGAACAGTTTTCCAAGATTATCAACATCCATTCTGAGAATTCCAATTCTTTTGTCTCCTTCTGAAAGCTGAGCAAGATACGTGAAAGGTGCTATGCTGCCTTTTTTGAATTCTTCCTTATCTTCTCCTTCTAAAACTTCAACATCTTCGGTAAGAACCGGAACGGATTTTCCTAAGAATTTAAATCCTGTTGTATGTTTACCAAAATCAGTGTTATTTATAGCTAAAATTTCTGCAGTTTCTTCATCACTGAAAATTTCTTTTAGTCTGTTTTTATTTTCTCCTTCAATAAGATAAACTATTCCAAAACTATCAAAATCTATTACTTTTTCATTATTTTTAAAACTATCTGTTCTTTCTTTGGCAAATACAAGCAATTTTGTATGGGGTAGGTGTGTTCCTATTTCTTTAAATTCTTTACAAACATCACATATTTCATCTTCCCCTTCTAAACTTTCTTCTATCAAATATGTTTGACATATTGGGCATTTTTTCTTGTTTTCTATTTGGGAAGAGTTAAA
>JAKIUH010000117.1 GCA_021647685.1 Bacteroidales bacterium | reverse complement strand
ACCGCCAAACGATTATGGTTATTATATGTAGGATATACTGCTGCAGAAACCATATTGCTTTATTATGGCGGAATGAACTTGTTTGATGCTGTCTGTCACTCTTTTACAACTATGGCAACAGGGGGATATTCTACCAAGCAAGCAAGTATTGCCCATTTCAACAGTCCTTTTATTGAATATGTTATCATTGCTTTTATGTTTATTGCCGGAACAAACTTCTCGCTGGGCTATTTTGCTATCAATTTCAGATTTAGGAAAATATTTAAAAATCAGGAATTCAAAGCCTATTTTGGGCTGATATTACTTATGACAGTTGTTGTTACTACCGGTTTAATTGTGATTGATAATATTACTCCTGAATTAGTGAACGAACAAGAAACTGAGCCAACTCAAGTTGAAGAAACAAAACCGGAAGAACCTGTTGAAGAGGAAGTTGTTAAAGAAGAACCCAAAGTCCATCAAGAAAAGTTTTATATTGTGGTAGGAAGTTTTAAAAAATTCAGCAATGCGCAAAACCTTAGTAATTATTTTGAAAAAGAGGGTTATAAGCCGATGATTTTACCCAAAGTAAATGGGTACAACAGGGTAGCAATTATGTCCTATGTTGAGAAGGCAAATGCACAAAAAGCCGTAAAACGTGCGCGCGAAAAATACAACGACCTTACTTTTTGGATATATAAATGGTAAAATATTTCAAACTTAAATTTTTCATAGCCCCTCTCGGGGCTTTTTTATTTTATACACATTTTTAACTATTTTTGTGTAACCTTTAAAACATCTGTCATTATGAAAGAATTCCTATCTAAACAATTCTATAATAATACTGTTGGCGAATGGGCTATTGCATTATCAATCATTGTTGGCTCGGTTCTTTTGGGTAAACTGCTGTTTTTTATTTTTTCACGAACACTTAAAGTATTTACAAAAAAAACAAAGTCGCGCATTGACGATATCATTATTGATATGATAGAAGAACCCATTGTTTTTGCCATTATAATAGCAGGAGTTTGGTACGGAATTGCTTCTTTGGATATAAGTGAATGGTGGGAAAAATTTATTAGAAACGTTTATTATATCCTCATCACCTTTAATATAGCATGGTTGATTACTCGCCTTTTTGATGCCTTGGTAAATGAGTATTTACAACCTTTAGTTGAAAAATCAGAGAGCGATTTAGACGACCAGCTCTTACCCATTGCACGAAAAGGTATAAAGATTACCGTTTGGATAATTGCCATTGTTGTTGGTTTAAATAATGCAGGATATGATGTTGGAGCATTAATAGCCGGTTTGGGTATTGGCGGTTTGGCTTTTGCAATGGCTGCTAAAGACTCAGTGGCTAATCTTTTTGGTGGTTTTACTATTTTTGCCGATAAGCCTTTTACCATTCGCGACCGTATTCGTATCAGCGGATTTGACGGTACCGTACAAGAAATTGGTATTAGAAGTACGCGTTTAAAAACTCTTGAAGGTAGAATTGTAACCATTCCTAATGCCACTTTTGCCAATGAAGCTATTGAAAATGTAAGTTCGGAGGCAGCGCGTAAAATGGTAGTTGATTTAGGACTAACCTATGATACTACACCCGAACAAATGCAAAAAGCAATGGATATTTTAATAGATATTGCTAAAGCAAACCCCTCGGTTGAAGACGATAATGTTGTAGCTGCCTTTAATCAGTTTGGCGATTTTGCCATGGTGGTACGTTTTGTGTATTATATAAAAAAAGGGAAAGACATATACGGAACAATTTCGGAAGTTAATATGGAAATATTAAAACAATTTAACGAAAATAAACTGGAATTTGCATTCCCAACACAAACTATTTATACTAAGTCTGAATAATTTAAAACAATCCGGAAGCAAAATATTTTATCTGCCGGATTACTTATAAATCAATAATCTTGAAAATTCAAAAACTGATTATAAGCACTTTGTTTATTATTTTTGTGTTATCTGCCAAAGCACAAAATCCGGATTTTGATTTGCAAAAACTTAAAGATTATTCATCTTATCAATTAGAAAACGGTTTTACGATTATTAATTTACAAACAGACGATACAAGTCTGGTCTCTTTAAGACTTTATACGGATATTCCACAAATTGCACCGAAACAATACAGAGCTTTTACCGAGATTGAGCATATTGTCAGGAAAAGCAATTATCTAAATCTTCCAAGAAATTGGGATACTGAAAAATTAAATAAATTTAATATAATTTTACAAAAAGATGCTTACGGATATTTTCTTACTTGCCCAATTAAAAACTTGGATACAGCTGTATTTTTGCTTTCCGGATTTTTAAAAGAACCCTTACTAAAAGCTTCGCAGCTAAAAAAAATCAAACAAAGCGATAAATTATTTCATGATAGTTTAAACCAATCAATAGATTATAAAATCGAAAACATTACTAAAAAAATTATCTATGGAGAAAATTCTCCTGAAAATTTACGCGCCAAAGAAGAAGACATTAACGCTTTGCTCATTAGTAAATACGAAAATTATTTTAGTTTATTTTATCGCCCAAATAACAGCTACTTGATTTTTGCAGGTAATGTTCCCGAACAAAGAAGAATTATGTATGCTCAAAAATACTTTGGTGCATTAAAAAAGAAAGAAGTCCCTCAATTCAACTATAAACTAAATGAAATTAAAGAAGGTAAAATTGCATTTTTTGATTCACTGCCCAATAATAATTATGAAATTAGCATGATTTTTCCATTTTCACTGCACCCTTTTACTTTTGATTATGAAAAATCTGAACTTCTGAGTTTGCTCATTCAAAAAATATTAAAACAAAAACTTATTGTTGAAAATCACCAAATAAATGAAATACACGCAGGATTTCAGAACGATAAAATAAGTGGAAATTATCGCTTGGATTTAAAATTGACACAAAATAATCCGGCAAAAGTAATTGATGTTATTCATCAAACCATTGAAGAACTCAAAAGAGGTGAATATCCGAAAGAATATCTGGAAAAATCAAAACAAGAGCTTATTGAAAGTTTTAAATCTCAAGGAAACGACACAAGGGCTTTAACCGCATTAATCATTAAAACGGAAACCAACAACTTATCACCGGGATATTATGCAAACTTTATAAGCGAAATTAAAAACACAGGGAAACAGGGTATTCAATCATTGGCAAAAAAATATTTATATTATCAAGCATCTGTATTAACATTAAAAGCAAAATGGTATCCTTCATTAAATGATATTTTGGAATTAAGCAAAAACTACCGTATTGAATTATACGATATAAACGGAACCATAAAAAAAGTAATTCCCAAAGGATTTAACGGTTTTGATGTATTAAATAACTTCGTAAAAGCCAGCGGCGGAAAAAATGAAATTAAAAAAATTAAAGACCTAAGTCTTTACATTAAAGGAAAATATCACATGAATAATGAAGATTTTTTTATACTGGGCGAAATAAAACATAAATCTTCAAACATGTATTATCAAAATTTTTCATTGGTACGCCCTAAAAAAGATACACTTTTATTAAATATCCTTAAATATAATCAAAGTTTGGGTACGGACAGTACTATGCAAGGAAAAAAAATACTAAACGGTACTGCACTTGAACTTTTAAAATATAAAAGTGCGCTTATTCCTGAAATGTATTATGCCGACTGGAATTTTAAACCGGAAATACTTCGTGCAGATACGTTAAAAGGTAATTATGTTTGGATGGTACGCTTTACCAATCCTGCAAAACAAACTATTACCGATTATTATGATGTGGACAAAGGCATTCGATACAAACGAATTGTTGAAGACAATAACTATTTTAAAAAACGGATTATCATTTACAAAGACTATAGAAAGATTGAAAATACACCCCTACTCTATCCTTTTTATCAAGAAATTAAAGCAAAAAACAGTTTAATGCAATTTGTGATTGAAAAGGTGGATACCAAGAAAATTGATAAAAATTTGTTTGATATAAACTAAAAAACACAAAAAAAAAGGGACAGTATCTGTGTAAGCACTTAATTCTGATTGGATTTACGTAAAACAATCCTGAAAGTGCTTCCACGCCCGGGTTCTGAGTAACGCACATAAATTTTACCTTTATGATAAATTTCAACAATGCGTTTTGCCAAAGATAAACCCAATCCCCAACCACGTGCTTTGGTGGTATATCCGGGTTTAAAAATAGACTGAAATTTACGTTTTGGAATGCCCTTTCCGGTATCGGTAATATCAATATATACCCATTGATGATTATCTTTTATGGAAATACTCATTTCGCCCATATTGTTCATTGCATCTAAGGCATTTTTCCAAAGATTTTCAATAACCCATTCAAAAAGTGCCACATTTACCGGTGCATAAATGGCTTTTTCAGGGTCAAAATCTTGTTCGTAAACAATATTTGGCGAAGTACGGGTTTTTAAATATTCAACCAAACGAACAATAACTTTAGTAATATTGCTTTCGGTAAGAACCGGTTCTGAACCAATTCGCGAAAAACGTTCCGTAATTTTTTCAAGACGCATGACATCTTTTTCGGCTTCGCGGGCAATTTCATCATTGGAATTTCTCATTTTAAGCATTTCAACAAATGCGAGTAAAGATGAAATGGGTGTTCCCAACTGATGAGCCGTTTCTTTACTCATTCCAACCCATAAACGATTCTGTTCAGAAGTTTCCGAAATACTTAAGGCAATATAAACCACCACCAGAAATAAGAATATGATGGCAAATTGAATTAAGGGATAATAGGATAATTGCTTTAATAAAATGGAATCGTCATAGTAGATATAATTTTTACTTTTATCCGAAAGCACAATCACAATAGGTTTATGTGCTTTTTTCATTATTTGAATTTGCTTTTTCAGATAAACTGAATCGTTTTCACGTTTCGGGTCTAAATTCATTGATGTAATAATGTTTCCTTGCTCATCGGTAAGTATTCTGGGAATACTTTGGTTTTCCTGAATAATTTCATAAAGATATAAAGGAACATCTCCGGTCAAAGGCACCTCTTGCAACTCTTTTGATGCATCTGCCCATATTTTAATTTTTTTACGCTCTTCTTTTGCCAAATTACTAACCAACTCGCTGGTAAACCAAAACGAACTGGCAGCTATACCCAAAGCTAAAATTAATAAAACCGTTCTCCATTTACTTCGTAAAAAGCCCATTTATCTAAAAATCAAAATAATAATTATTAATATCCGTTTTTATTCCCAAAGAAAAATATAATTCATCGCTTACTTGTAAACTGTTTTCAACAGAGCGCTTCCAAACTTCGGCATAAATTTTAAAATTCGTAACCGGATTAATCGTTAAGCCAAAACTAATGCTTAGATTTTGCGTAGTGTTTTTAATTCCCTGACCAATAACATCTCCGCCTGTACCTGTATCAGAAAGAAAAATATTTGAACCAAAATTGGCATTTAATGTATCTAAACTATTAATTAAGCGGGTATATTTTATATTAACAAACAAATCGCGAAAGCGATAATCCAAAATACCTGTAATTTCAGAAAAACCACTACCGGCAGGATGTGCCAAAGGTTGATTATAATTTGAATAAGAAGATAAAAGCTCTTCGTGCGCATAAGTATAAGGCTGTGCCTGATTATATTCTGCCAAAACAAACAATTGTTGGCGGTATAATAGTGCTCTGAAAATATCAAAAGATTTTATTCCTAACTGAAAAGCATATTTATTTTTTCCTGAATTATTCGTTTTAAGTTCGTCTAATGCAAATTGGGCATAAAATTGTTCAAAACGACTTATTTTCTTCCGTAAATTAATACCCAGCAATATATTTTTCTCATCTTTTAAACCATATTGTACCGTACGACACAACAATAAGGGGTTAAAAAAGTTCATATTAAAACTATTTGGCTTATCCGGTGAATTTCCTTGCCAAGTAATGCTTTCAAAAAGAGCAATTTCAAAACCGGCAGCCGGTAGCCAACTCAAAGCATTGGTCGAAGCATATTTTCGATAATGATAGCTGTAATAAGCACCCTGAAAAAGTTGATATTGAGCCCAAAGAACCGTATAGCGAAATTGCCCTAAATCATAAGTCATTTTAAAAAAAGGATAATTAAAACTATTGTCTGATAAAATTAAAGAGCGGTAGCCCTCTCCGATAAATTGCTTGGAATGCCCAAATTGAATATGAAAATTATCGGTAATTTGTGCCGATATATAAGCTTCGGCACGCGAATAATCAAAATCATTGGGCTGATGTGCATCGTATTTTGCAGCTCCTTGACCCGGAACTACTCTATTCGTGAGTACATAATCACTAATAAAATCAGGAAAGCGTGCTTGATTTTCATAAAAACTTGAATAAAAAGAAAAACGTTTGCCTAAATCGGCTTTAAACTCAATACCACGCGTATTAATAAAAAAATTACGTGCATCGTTTTCTTGTTTTTTGTATTCCAATAAAAACAAAGGGTTAATTTGCAGATGAAAATTATCTTGCTTAAAATCAATAAAATCCTCACGCCTAAATTTACGGTAGAACCAACTTGCTTTATGTTTTTGTAAATATTTTTTATCCTTTCCGTGATGATTTAACAAACTGTCGGTTATATTGCTACGACTTAAATCCGATTTGAATACCGGCTTTACCGAAGAAAAAACGGGTATATTCGAACGATTTATAAAAGATGCAATTTGTTGCGTAGTATAAAAATCTTGCGAATAAGTTAATTGTTGTGCTTTTGCATTGAACAACACAGCAATAAATAGAAGAAAAAACAAGAACTTTTTTAATAAAACATCAACCATTAGGCAAAATTAGATTAAAGACGCAATAATTTCAAATATTTTTACAAAACACAAACGAAATAAGCCTTGGTAAATTATTATCCTCATCAAACCACTCATTTAACTCAACAAGTTTAAAACTATTATTTTGGGCAGCAGATAAATAATCGGTAAGATGATGGGTATAGGTTTGCAATACCTCAATACCCTCTGAGCCTTCATATCTAGCTTTACTGCCGGAATATTGTTTATAGGGGTGCAATTCACAAACAAAAAAATGTCCGCTATCTGTAAGATTCAAGTTTGCCTGATTAAATATAAAATCCAAATTTTCAATGTGTTCAAGTGTTAAGCTACAAGTAATCAAATCAAATGTTGCATCATTAAGTTTCCATTCATTATTCAAATCAGCTTTTTGGAAAACTACTCTTTCATCTTGTATTTTCTCTTTTGCTTTTTTTAACATTTCATCTGAAAAATCCAAACACACAATTTTTTGTGCTTTTTTAAGTAAAAAAAGGGTATTTTTTCCCGTTCCGCTGCCTAATTCCAAAACTTGCGAAAAATGATATTTGCTCAGCGTTTCGATACTTGCTTTTTTGTCTAAATCACGGGTTTTATTATCATTCGTATCATAAATTTTCGCCCATGAATTATATGCTTTTTCAATTTTGTTCATACCCAAAACTATTTAGTGTCTGTCCATAAAGTCAAGAGTTTGGACTATAAAGTTCGAGTTCAAGGCGTGCGATAAATACAAACCGCAGAATACTAGCGTATTTGAGGATTTGTGTTTTGAGCAACAACGCAGAAATCGGACTTTATAGACAAACTCTATTTAAAATCAATACAAATATAAAAACATGTTGTAAACCATTGTTTTATTTAGTCTCAAAATTCAATAATTTTGTAATTTCGCATTAATATACAATTATATGGATAACTTAATATTTAGGGCTTGCTAAAAAACGCTAAATGTATTATTAATCAACACATTATGTTTATTTAATTGTGTCAAAATACAAGGTTTTCAAATACAATATCCGAAAAAGCATGCATTTATTATATAAAAACCATAATGTTTTTTGCTGCTCAGCTGCACATCTCTTTTGTATTTTGCTCAGTTTGAAGCATTTCTATACATCTGCACTTCACAAAATCCAAAATAAATGCACATCTGAGCTTTTCTGCAAGCCCTATTTAATTATTTTTCAAGCTAATTCAAAAAAATACAGCATCGGTAACTTTTATTAAATAAAAACAGCATCATCAAAAGATAAGTTGTTCCATAAATAAAATCAATGTATCACCCAATAATCAAACAATGAAATACTCAAGCAAAATATTCATAAGTTTGTTATTTCTGTTTCAATACTCGCTATTTTATGCTCAACAGGAAGGACAAGACACTATTTTTGCCGGTTTCACGCAAGAAAAAATTAATTTTGATGGAAACTTAAATGAAAAGGTATGGCTAAATGCTAATTTCATCACAAATTTTACACAACGGGAACTGGATTTTGGTCAGCCGGCAACGGAAAAAACTAAAGTAGCTATTGTTTATGATAAATTGGCTATATACATAGGTGTTTGGTGTTATCAAAAAAGTAAAATCGCAGCAAAATATATGCAAAGAGATTTTCGCTATCGCGAAGACGATAATTTTCAGGTAATTTTATCGCCTTTTAACGATCATCGAAACGGTTACCTTTTTATAATAAATCCCAATGGTGCAAGAGCCGATTTATTGGTGTCGGGAAACGAAAGAGCCAACCGTGATTGGAACGGGGTATGGGATGTAAAAACAAAAGTAAATTCAGAGGGTTGGTTTGCCGAAATTCGTATTCCTTTTAATACCTTACAGTTCAGAAAAAGCAATGAATACGCTTGGGCTATAAATTTTGAACGAAATATCAGAGCGGTAAATGAGCAAGTTTTATGGAGAGGCTGGAGTAGAGACTGTTCAATTTACTGCTTGGTAAATGCAGGTACTTTAGCCGGACTAAAAAACATTGGTTATGCAAAACGCTTTGAATTAAAACCTTATGGATTAGCAAGCTTTAAAAAAGAAACCGGTGAACCCGATGAATATCCTGCAAAATTTGGTGCTGATTTAAACATCAATTTATCGCCTACCTTAAAAATGAATTTGACTTATAATACTGATTTTGCACAAGTAGAAGCCGATAGAATTGCCGTAAACCTAACTCGTTTTAATTTGTATTATCCCGAGAAAAGAGAATTTTTCTTAGAAGGCTATCAAAATTTCCGCTTCAATATGGGCGGTCCGTACGAAGCTTTTTATACCCGGAAAATCGGTATCGAAGATTTTGAACCGGTTTCTATTATTGGAGGAGCAAAAATTTACGGGAAAGTTGGTAAAAATAATATTGGAGCACTTAGTATTACCACCGCACAAGAAGACAGTATTCCCGTAACCAACAATACAGTTATCCGGTATAAACGAGATATTGGCGAACAGTCTTATGTAGGTTTTATTCTTACATCAAAAAACAATGAAAATATCAGCAATCAAGTTGCAGGAATAGACGGAGCTTATTCTACATCGCATTTTATGGATGACAAGAACTTGGTAATTGGCGGACATGTAGTCCGTAGTTTTGATAAAGACCAAATAACACAAAATGTATATGCTTGGCGACTTTTTGTAGATTATCCGAACGATTTAATCGATAATTATATTGGTGTAAGCAGTATTCAAGCTGATTTTAATCCTGAACTGGGTTTTGTTTACCGTGATAATTTCGACAGTTTTATTTGGAGTTTTCGTTTTACGCCGCGCTGGTTTACAAAATACGGTTTTCGCCAAATGGCTTTTAAACCATGGGGATTTAGATATTACCGGACAAACAGTACAGGCAAAATGGAATCTTTTTATAACGAAACTCGCCCCTTGGGCTTTGAAACAAAAAAAGGCGAACGCTCAGAATTTAACTTCATCCAACAATACGAACGCTTAGACGAAGGTTTTGATTTAGCCGACTCTATTACCATTCCATCAGGAGAATACTGGATGTTTCGCCAAGAAATTCAATTTGAAACTTATCAAGGAAGAAAAATTTGGGTTGAATTACTGTGGAATTGGGGCGATTTTTATACAGGAGAAATAAATACTTTTGAGTCTTCATTAGGTATCAATGTTAATAAATACCTTAATTTAAGAACTGATTATTCCGTAAATATTGTAAATTTACCACAAGGCAATGTAACTACTCATGAATTAGCACAATACATCAGAGTTGCTATTAATCCTAAACTTAATTTTACATTGTTTACTCAATGGAACTCATTAGATGATCTGCTATTAGGAAATTTTCGTTTAAACTGGATACCCAAAATCGGTTCAGACTTATATTTGGTGTATAATCGCGGCTATGAAAATTTAAAAGAGTTTGATTTTATGCGCCCCCAAACAACATCAGGAGCCGTAAAATTAGTTTGGCGGATTACTTTTTAAGGGCTGTGGTGCAGCATTCTGTACTGAGTTGTCACAGCTCTGAGAGTTGTGCTACGTATTACGCAAAAATTACATCATGCAATAATTTCATCAAGAAAGTAAGTATGAAAAATGCAGCAAAGGTTATTAAAATATTCCAATAAGGATGGCGGTGAGCAAAAGCCAAATTATCCTTACATTCTTCGGCTAATTTTTGATGCAGTTTTCGTCTTTGCGAAAAATTTACAAAAGTTGCATAAGCAGTTAAAATAATACTTACAACTATTGTTTCTATAATAAACTGTATATCAATATTCATATTTTAAAATGCTTTTTGGCAGATTAAAGATACAAAATTTCTTTAATTTTTCAATTATAAAAATATATTTTTGCACAATGATGCAAGATTATTCGTTAAAATACCTAATTGAACATATTGAAGATTTGCCACAAACAGCTAAAAAATCTTCACAGAAAATAAAAGCTGTTTTTAAAAAGTTAAAAAAGAAAAAGCCAAAAGATTTAGATATTTTTGTACA
>JAKIUH010000509.1 GCA_021647685.1 Bacteroidales bacterium | reverse complement strand
TATAAACATGGGGTGAAAATTTGACGCATAAGGAAATTCAAAAAATTTTTTGTGAAAACTTACAACTTCTAAATAAAAACCTGCAGTGGCTGAAAAAATCCTTCCAGAGAGCAAAAGGAATAAAGTTAGAATCTAAAAAAATTTTAAGTGAAAATGATCTGGAAATTTTAGAAACTCTTTCTAATAGATTTGGAAGAACAGTTGATATTTTGATAAATAAAGTTCTAAGAAGCTTAGATATTTTGGAACTTGAAGATGTAACAAGAAGATTAGACATAGTTATAAGAGCTGAAAAAAGAGGAGTTGTAGATGATTATACTTTACTTATAGAGATGAAGGACCTGAGAAACGAACTTGTACATGAGTATATACAGGAAAATTTGATTGAAAAATTTGATCAAATGCGTATTGCTTTCATTTTAAGGTTTGCTTTTTTAGAATCTGCTTCGTTTGTAAGTAGTGTATTTTATTTACTTACCGGCGATTATATGTTTCTTATTCTTGCCCTTATGGTAATTTTTCTTTTTTTTATTTCAAAACTAAACAGAGAGAAAATAATTGCATATATGGATTTATCGAATAATGAAATACAAATTTTGAGTAATCCTGATGCAATTATTAGTACTAAAAAATAAAAAACCTTACCAAAAAGTAAGGCTTTTCTTAATTCAAGTCTATGTGAACTATAACTTAATTTAGCGTAAAAGCAGTTGTTCCTATTAAAGCTCCATCGGCAAACACATCTACATAATACAAACCGGGAATTAAATTTTCATTTTTTTTCCAATAAATACACATATCCGTTATATCTCCCTGATAATTTACAACTCTTTTTGCTGAATACGCAATTTTTTTACCTTCAAAAGTAAATAAGTCATCATCCGATTCATGGAGTACATATTTATCCGGTTTTGCAATTCGTATATATACCCATTTTTCACCGCGTGGTGCTATAACATTTTCGTCGATTGTAAAGCAAACTTTTATTTTGTCTAATTTTGAAATACGATTTGTTTTTTTACCTCTTTTATTTATTCCGGATGCTACTAAATTAAGCGCTTTCAACTCAGATGCTTTTTTAACGGTTCCTTCCAAACTGTCTCTTGCTGAGCTTAACTCTTGATTTTCAGAAATTACAATACGGTATTCATTTTTAACCTGTGCATTTTCTTTAATTAACTCTTGATTACGGGTATATAACGAATCAATTTGTACAATATAGCTACGCATAATTTTTCGCAAAGTATTTAACTCCTTTTTATACTGTTTGATTTTAGCAGAATTTGAAGACTTTACATATTTTAATTCTTCAATTAATTGTTTAATTCTTTTTTGTTCAGCAGCTAATTTTGCATTAATCGTATCATTGTTGGTTTTTAGTTCATCATACTGCATCAGCAATTCTTTCATTTCATTGCTGATATTTTGTTTTTCAGTATTACTCTCCTCCAATTGGGTGATAATTTCTTCTGTTTTCTGTTTTTGATGTATTTTGTCAATTACAAAAAATATAAGTAGCAAAGCCAATATAATAATGATTATCAGCTGAAAATTTGACTTTTTTTTAGTGTTGTTTTCCATATTCGTATTTTTTTGCAAATTTATGTTTTCTGTTTGGATATTATAAATTAATAGTTAAATATATTTAAACATTTTTCAATAATTATATACAAAATTATAAATTAATGGCAAATATGTAAATTTAATATTTTACGGCTTAATTATCATGCCAAATATAACAGATATTGATAATGGTTTTTGGGAGTAGGTAGCACTATAATTAACGATTCTTAAACTTTCTCATCAAATCCGATGCAAAAATAAAGTCATTAAGTTCTTTATTGTTTGTATTTAGGATTTCATCTTTTGTGCCTTCCCACCATTTTTCACCTTTGTAAACATACAAAATTTTATCTCCTATTTCAATAACAGAGTTCATATCATGGGTGTTAATTACAGTGGTCATATCAAACTCAACGGTAAGTTCCTTAATAAGCTGGTCTATCACGATGGCAGTACGCGGGTCAAGCCCTGAATTAGGTTCATCACAGAACAAATATTTTGGGTTTAAAGCAATTGCACGTGCTATGGAAACTCTTTTTTGCATTCCTCCGCTTATTTCAGCGGGATACAGGTGATTTACGTTTACTAAATTAA